>DVHI01000006.1 GCA_018712275.1 Candidatus Coprenecus avistercoris
CTTTTTTGATGGATTCAGCGGCAAAAATAAGGGATAAAAATTTTTAAGTCGCGGTTGAAAAAAAACGTACGGAAATATATTTGTTTTTAAAAAATATTAAATTTGTGACAACAACACTAACCTATAGTAAATATGTATCGCATAACTACTCATCCCATTCTTCCCGTGCCTGCGGAAGAACCAGTGTCATTTAATTTTGAGGGAAAAACTATCATAGGACAGAAAGGTCAGACCATCGCAGCCGCCCTGCATCAGGCCGGTTATCCGGTACACAGTCTCAGTCTTGAGCACCGCAAGAGGACCATGGAGTGCGGTATCGGCAAGTGCGGAGCCTGCGAGATGCTCGTGGACGGCAAGATCCGCCGTATCTGCGTTACAAAGGTGGACGGAGTCCGGGAGGTCGCAAGGCTCAGCTCCGACAGCGGCTTTAAGGGCGTTTTAGTTACAGAGAAGGACGGAGTGGAGGAGGAAAAGGAAGTCTACAGGACTACCGTGGCCATTATCGGTGCCGGTCCTGCAGGTCTGGCAGTCCGCGAGGAACTGCTGAAAGAGGGCGTGGACTGTATAGTAATTGACAGCAACAGCGAGATAGGAGGTCAGTTCCTGATGCAGACCCACCAGTTCTTCTTCTTTGAGAAGGAGAAACGTTTCGGAGGGATGAGGGGATTCGATATAGCTAAGACCTTAGCCGGGGACTCTCACGAAGGTATCATGCTGGACTCTGTGGTCTGGGATATCCTCGAGGGCAAAAGGCTGGCGGTCAAGAATATCGCTACCGACAAGGTCTTCTATGTGGATACCGACGAACTGGTCATCGCCACCGGTGCCGTGCCCTTCATGCCTGCCTTCAAGAACGACGATGTGCCCGGAGTCTACACCGCCGCCGTGGTCCAGAGGATGATGAACACCCAGTTTACGCTGCTGGGCAAGAATATACTTACGGTCGGAGCCGGCAATATCGGCTACCTGACATCATATCAGGCCATGCAGGCCGGGGCCAATGTGAAAATGATCATCGAGGGCATGCCCCGTGAGGGAGGCTTTCCCGTGCAGGCCAACAGGGTGCGCCGTCTCGGCATCCCGATTCTGACCTCCCACGTGCTGGTGGAGGCTGTGCCCAATGCCGACCATACCGGCATTACCGGAGCCATCATCGCCGAGTGCGAGAACTTCAAGCCCATTCCCGGTACCGAAAGGCTCATCGACGGAATCGACTGCATCAACATCTGTACCGGCCTTATGCCTGACAACCAGCTCTTTGTAAAGGGCAATGCCGTCTTCGGCCGCAGCTGCCACGGAGTCGGTGACTCCGTCCGTATCGGTGAGGGCACCTCTGCTGTTCTCCGCGGAAGGCAGTGCGCATACGAGATTCTCCAGAACCTCGGCCGCCGCTTCAATTATGACAGCTACCTTCAGGTCTCGAAGGAATACATTGACTCCCAGCAGCATCCCGTGAGGATCCTCCAGGAGCCCGCGATGCCCTCCGCAGAGAGAGCCGCTGCCGCTCCATTTGTAATCATGGACTGCCTCTACGGATTTGCCTGCAACCCCTGCTCCTTCTCATGCAAGCAGGGCGCCATCACCAAGAGCTCGACCTCGACTACTCCCAGACTGGACTATGACAAGTGTATCGGCTGCATGCAGTGCGTGTACCAGTGTCCGGGCCTGGCTATTTTCGGTTACGATACCCGTGCCGGCAAGCTCTTCCTGCCTATCGAGTACGAGGCACAGGAGGGCTCCGAGGTATTCCTGGTGGACGACAACGGCAGGAAGGTCGGAGAGGGCGTCATCGAGAAGATCATGCTCAAGCCCAACAAGACCAATGTGGCCCGCGTCAAGCTGGCTCAGCTCTATGACGGCGGCGTGCTGACCGATGCCCGCGGCTTCATCGTCAAGGAGCGCTATCCCGCTCCCGTGGAGATGAAACCCGCTCCCTCGGTGGACGGCAAGACCTATATCTGCCATTGCGAGGACCTTACATTGGAGAGGATACTGGAATTGATAGGCGACCGCAAGACTATCTCGGCCGACGAGCTAAAGCACATCTCCCGTCTGGGCATGGGACCCTGCCGCGGCAAGCGCTGTCTCCCGAGGGCCAAGTCCGCCCTGCGCCCTTACGGCATAGAGGTGACCGGTGACTTCACTCCCCGTGCGCCCATGGCCAGTCTCGTGGAGCTGGGCAATGTCATCAACAAGGCCGGGGCTGAGAAGATTGTCCTGCCGTCCGGGGCTGTCGCCGACGGCGGCAAGGTGGGTGCTCTCGTTGCAGGAGGCGGTATGGCGGGCTCGGCGGTGTTCCGCTATCTGGCCGAGGCCGGTTTCGCTCCCGTGCTGGTCAATAAGGACCGCGGCAGCTCGTGGAGAAATATCGCCGGCGGACGTCCGGCATTCTCCCTGCCCGCGCTGGCCGACATCGCCAACCACAACCTCGAGATATTCCGGGATCTGCAGCAGCATGCGAATATCGACTTCCGCCTGATCCGCTATGTCAACTTTGCCCATGATGAGGCGACCTACCGCTCTCTCGACGCCGCCCGCGCCTGGTCCAAGGCCTACATGGTGGATCCCAAGGATTTCCAGAAAGAGATATCGCCCTACATGCGTCCGGGTCTGGACATGTACGTGGCCGCTCAGGTGACGGAGGACTGCTGGCAGGCGACTCCGGGCAAGACCATCAACGCCGTCCGCCTGATAGGGCGCAGTCACGGCGGCCGGATCCTCGAGGAGACCGAGCTGGTGGATGTACGCAAGGTAGGCGGAGAATACGAGGTGCTGGTACGCGACAGTGCCCGCCGCTACACTAGGTTCCGCACGGAGATATTTGTCAATGCCCTCGGATACGGTGCGGAGAAATTCGCCCACATGCTCGGCATCGAGACCGGCCTGTATCCTGTCAAGCACCAGGCCTTCATCACCAAGCGTCTGCCGCTGCTGGGCAAGGAGGGGGCACCTCTGGACATGCTCATCGACCGCCGTCATTACAAGGGCTTCTCGGCTGTCTACGGGCAGCAGCTCGCCGACACCGGCCAGATTATCGGCTGCGCCTCTCCGGCCACCGATCCTGCAGAGGCCGGCAAGGATCTCAGAATCAATACCCAGGCCTTCCTCGAGATAGCCTCCGAAGTCTTCTCCGAGTGGATCCCCGCTCTCAAGGAAGTCGGTATCCAGGCCACCTGGGCAGGCTACTATGTGGAGCCGCGCTATATCGTCGACCCGGTCCTCGGCCTCTTCATCGGCATGCGCGGCCACGGCTTCATGCTCTCGCAGTACATCGGCAAGCTCTACGTGGATGCCCTCCTCGGCCGTCCCGTGCCCGAGTACTTCAAGGACCTGGCCCTCAGCGGCACCGGCCTCAGCGAGCAGGCCTTCAAATAGCCTTCCGCAGATATCATCCATTCAGGGCGCGGCACTTTTATGTCACGCCCTGTTTGCTTAAACGGAAAAATTAAGGAAAATGGAAAAGAATGCACTAATTACCGAAATGGAGGATGTGCTTCGGATGCTGAGGCCGAGGCGGGAGGATGCGCACAAGGGAGACTTCGGACATGCGCTGCTGGTGTGCGGTTCGCGTGGGATGGCCGGGGCGGCTGTTCTGGCCGCCATGGGGGCATTGCGCTCCGGCTGCGGCCTGGTGACGGTGCATCTGCCGGAGTCCGAGCGGACGGTGATTCACTGCACCTGCCCTTCAGCTATGGTGGACTGCGACCCACAGGGGCATTTTTCCGCATTGCCCTCAAATATGGAGCGGTATACCGCGGTAGGATGCGGGTGCGGCCTCGGACGGCATCCTGAGACGGAGGCGGCCCTTAGAAGCCTGCTGCTTGCATGGCAGCGGCCGATGGTCTTGGATGCGGATGCCCTGAACATCATTGCCGCCGGGCCGGATTTGCTTGGACTCGTGCCGGAAGGCTCCATCCTCACGCCCCATCTCGGAGAGCTCCGCCGTCTGGTGGGTGAATGGGCCACTGCGGGGGAAAGGCTGGCGAAAGCTGCTGACTTAGCCGTACGGACGCGCAGCTGTGTGGTGGTCAAGGGACCGCATTCGGCTGTCGTCTCTCCGGACGGACAGGCGGCATTCAACACCACCGGCAATCCGGGAATGGCCACCGGCGGCAGCGGAGATGTGCTGACCGGGCTGCTGACCGGGTTGCTGGCCTCTGGCTACGGGGCGTTCGAGGCGGCCCGCATGGGAGTATGGCTGCACGGCAGGGCGGGGGACATTGCCGCCTCCCGCTACGGGCAGAACGGCATGAACAGCCGCGACATCGCCGACTGTCTCGGAGAAGCTTTCCTGGCTGTTGAATGAGAGATTATTGCTAAATTCGGGGCGTGAAAATAAGAATCGACATATTCCGGCTGGCTGTGGCCGTTCTTGCGGCTGCCGTTATCATCTATGGGCTTTCCTGCTCTTCCGGCAACGGAAAGGCCACGCCGCTGCTTGAGACTGCGGACTCGCTGATGGCCTCGGATCCTCAGGCTGCCAGGCAGGTGCTTTCCTCTGTCGCAGACGGGAAGGATATCCGGATGAGCCGTGCCGAGAGGGCTTATTACCTGCTGCTTGTGGCTGAGGCCGATTATCTCTGCGGTGAGCCGATGATCAGGGATACGGCTGTGCATGGGGCGGTGGAGTTCTTCCGGAGCGGAGCTCAGAAAAGGCTTTGCGCCCGTGCTCTGCTGATGCGGGCTGCGGTCCGGCAGGAGATGGCGGATACGCTGGCGGGGCTCGGGAGCTGGTGGAATGCACTTCCGGCTTCTGAAAGGGCGGGCGACGGTGAGTCGATGCGGCTGCTGCGCTCCGTCGTGCGCAGTATGTACACTCTGATGCCGGATTGCGGTGCGGAGCAATATGCCGCTGCGCTGGACAGCCTTGAGCGGAGAACCGGTGTGGAGGAGGCGGCTGAGGTATATCTGTCATTGGCCCGCGGACTATTCAGCTATGCTGCGGGACAGGCTGCTGACGATATTGCTCTCGGTATGAGGCTCGCCCGGGAGGAGGGAGACGGAAGGGTTCTGACTCTCGGGGAGGAATTGCTCGGGAAGCAGTCCGTCCTTATGGGCGGGACGTATGTCGGGAACCGTGCAGATGTCGAGGCTCTTCGGCTCGCCGGGCTGATACTTGAGAATGAGTCGCTGCGTCTGCAGTCGGCGGAGGCACGTCTGCAGGTGATGGCCCTTGTGCTTGTGCTGGCGGCAGTGCTTGCCGTGGTGCTGGCCGGGGCCGGGATTCTGTGGCTCAGGGTGCGGAGGCTCAGATTGGAGAATTGTGCTCTGAAAGCGTCTATCGAGACCTTTGAAGTGTCTCCGGAATCCGAGGGAGCGGAAGCTGGTGAGGGAATCCAGTCGGTTCTGCGCGATATGGTGGCACTCATCGGCGAGATGAACGAGGCCTGCGGCCGGGACGGTGACGGAAGCACCTCTACCGTTGACATCCGGAAGATGCTCGACCGCTATTTTCCCGAAGAAGAGGTGCATGACCGCATCCGGAGGATATGCGACCTGCTGTATCCCGGGGTACTTTCCGAGATAGAGCGCGAACATCCGTCCCTTACCCGCAACGACCTCCTGCTCATTGCCCTGATGGCATGCGGCTTCCCTACCGGAGCCATCTGCGCCGTCCGCCGTCTCAACGTGCATTCGCTCAATGTCCAGAAGACCCGTACTGCCCGGAAGATAGCTCCGGGGCTGCGCCTTTCCGATTTCGTCGCGCAGAATTTTCCTAGAAAGTAAATATTTTCAGGTCAGCAATGCAGTTTTCTCATACTTCGTTTCTGCTGTTCGTCCGGCTGTAAGCGGTGTTGGCATTGATGCTGACAAAATGTAAGTCAGCATCAGTTGGAAATCAGTGAGTTGCGCGTGTCTTGCTAACTGCCCGGATATTTGGAGAGATGCATTTTTCGGCTTATGTTTGCGGTATGAAGAATCTGGAAATTGCAATGAGACTGCTGCGGCGGCATGTGTCGCTGCGGATGGTCAATCTGGCGGGGCTGTCGGTGGTGCTTGCCTCGCTGCTTGTCTCGGTGAACTATATCCGGCGGGAATTGAGCTGGGACAGGTACAATGGGAATGCGGACCGTATCGTCCGGCTGACTCTGGCCTCGGAGGGGGAACAGGTGGACGGAAGGGTATGGGGCAATATGACGGACGATCCTATCCGGCAGATACCGGAGGTCAGGGCCATCGCCAAACTGCACGAGGTGTATCGGCCGGACCTGAAATATCAGGGTACGTACCTGACAGCTGAGGAAAAGGTATTCCGTGTCAATAGGGATTTTCTCGGGACATTCGACCTGGAGATGGTGGAGGGCGGAACGGCCGCGGGTGCGCTGGAGGCTGCCGGTCAGGTGATAATCAGCGAGAGCCTGGCCCGGAAGCTGGCGGGAATGCAGGATATGGCGGGAGGCGTCTTGGGGACTGACCTGAAAATCGAAGGTGTCCCGATGCAGATTACCGGTATTTATAAGGATATTCCGGAGACCTCGCACTGGAGAGGGGACGCGCTGATGCTCCTGCCCGGGGATATGAATACGTTCTGCTATACCTATCTGCTGCTTGAGGAGGGTAGTGACATAGCGGATGTGGAGGGAATGATAACAGAACTGGTCCACGGGATGACACCCGAGAATGCGGCTCCCCTCCGGGCCGGGCTCATGCCCCTGACGGACATCCACCTGCACAGCCACAACCTCCGGGAGCTGAGTGTCAACGGCAACATCGCCTATATCTGGCTGACCGTCGGGGCCAATGTCCTGCTGCTCGTGGTCGTGCTCTTCAACCTATGGCTAAACGGCAGCCTCATTTTTTCCAGTAACCGGCGGTTCTACCAGCTCCTACGCCTGCACGGGGCTCCGGTCTCGGAGATAATGAAGGACGAGGCACTTCAGGCCCTGGTACTGGCAGTGGGTGCGATAGCCATCGGCCTGGCTCTGGCCGCTGTGGTGTTCGGATACGGAGTGGTTCCGGGCAGGATGGAGCTTCTGCCGACCGCTCTCACATCCTTGATATTCGCGGCGGTGACGGTATCAGTGGCCCTCGTGCCGGCTGTCAGGAACATGGCCCTGACCCGCTTCCTGAATACCGGACATGACAGCCGCCCGGTGCATTTTTCCTACGGCAATGTCCGCTGGATGCTGGCCGTGCAGTACGCGGTGGTGATTACCGTCCTGATTCTGGCGGTGGGTATCAGCCGGCAGATGAAGGTCGTCGGGAGCGTGCAGACCGGAGGCGACGGGAGCGGGGTGCTGGTGATGAGCGGGCTGCCGGAGAACGCCATGGGAAAATTTCCCCTGCTGCGGGAGCGTCTGGGCCGCAGTCCCCTGATCAGGGAGATCACCACGTCGTTCCAGTTGCCGGGCAATGCGATACGGGACCATGTCAGTGTGCGCAGGGGCGGCTCGACGGAGTGGGTGCAGGTGCCGGTGATGGTGGTCGGGGACGGATTCCTGTCATTTTACGACATACCGATGGTGGCGGGCGGAGACTTCTCGCCGCTGGGATATGGTGTGGCGCAGGAGCAGGAGATGCTGCGGAATTTCTGGGCGACCGGCAGGTCCTCCGACCGCAGCGAGGAGTACATCATCAACCGCAAGGCCATGACAGCATTGGGATTCAGTACGCCGGAGGAGGCGGTCGGACAGCCGCTGGAGATAAGGCAGGGCGCGCTCGACTATATCAACAGCGGGGTGATAGCCGGTGTCTCGGAGGACTACAGCTACACCGGTGTGTTCGAGGAGAGTCTGCCGCTGATCATGCTGCACCGCAACCTTTTCCAGTTCTGCCTGATGGTGCGTATCGACACATCTGATCCGGACGGGGCCATGCAGGCCCTCAGCGCGGCGTGGGCGGAGGTTTTTCCCGACCGCCAGAGCGACTTCGTGCCTCTTAGCAGCATCTACAGGTCGCTGTACCGCAACGAGTTCAATGCCCGTAACCTCGTGCTGGTATTTACTCTCCTCTGCCTGATTATCGCGGACCTCGGCCTGATTATCTTCATGGCCTTTATTATCCGCCGCCGCACCAAGGAGATTGCTATCCGGAAGGTTAACGGGGCCACTGCAGGCCTCATCGTCCGTATGCTCAACATCAACTTCATCTGCTACATCGCCATTGCTTTCGCCGTGGCCGTTCCGGTCTCCTGGCTCATCCTTCACGGCTGGCTCCGGCGCTTCGCCTACAGGACGACCATCGACTGGTGGATTTTCGCCGCCTCCGGAGCGGCCGTCCTGCTCATCTCCCTGCTGTCCGTCTCGCTGCAGAGCTGGCGGGCTGCGACCCTCAATCCCGCGCGAGGACTACGTTAATGTCATATTTTACTCAATAAAATTTTCATATTGCATAAAATACGTACTTTTTATGCAATATGTGTTTATAATATGAGCAGTCCAAAAACTGAGAAACGTGAAGTGGACAGTATCATTGAATGTGCCGGAGAATTAAAGTGCAGCAATCTTGTTGTCGTGACTTATAATGAGAAGCGCACAATTGAAAAAGACGGTTATAAGGTGGATGTCATGCCAATCACGGAGTTTTGACAATAATCCCTTATTGTGGCTGTAGCGAAAGTATCCATTCGGAGATGTCTGTCAGGACTTCGGGCGCAATGGTGGTCTCGATGCGGCCGTATTCTGCAGGCATGCCGGTGGTGCAGGGCTGCAGCAGGTGGTTGAGGCCGGGGTATTCCTTTATCAGGTGATGCGGACCGTCGGGCAGGAGTCTGCGGATGTGCTCCAGGTTGACCGGCGGAACCTGCAGGTCGAGGCTGCCGTTGAGGGCAAATACGGGGCAGGTTGTCTGGGAAATGTCCCTGGCGGGTGAGGACTGGAGGAAATACAGCATCCAGGGGTCATCAACGGAGCTCCAGACAGCGGCGAGGTTGGCGGCTGAGCCGAAGGGCATGTTCTGTGCGTCAAGGGCTGTTATAAGGCTGTCCACCAGTGCCTCAGGGCTGTCTGTGGAATATCCGTCCACTTTCATCCTGAGCATGGCGGCGAGGACGCGGCCGTAGTTGTCGGCTGACGCGGGGGTGAATCCCGATTTGGTGAGTATCAGGCGGTTCTGTTCCACGAGGATGCTGTCACCCCGCATTCCGGGGCCGGCCATGCTGATGATGAAGTCCGCCTCCTCCGCGGCTCCCAGCATGAACACGATCTGCCCGCCCTCGCTGTGTCCCAATGCTCCTACTTTGTCGAATTCCCCGAGGCTTCGGAGGTACCTGATGCCGGCCAGGGCATCCTGCATATTGGTCTGAGTGGTGATTTCTACCGTGCCTCTTTCGGACTCTCCCATGCCGCGGTCATCGTAGCGCAGAGAGGCTATGCCGTGGCGGGCCAGCCAGTCGGCCAGTACGAGGAAGGGCTTGTGGCTGAATAGCTCCTCGTCCCGGTTCTGCGAGCCGCTGCCGGTAATCATCAGTACTGCGGGTATGTGGCCGGGTTCCGAGCTGTTGTCGTCATAACCCACAGGGTAGGTGAGGGTTCCGGCCATGACCGCTCCGTCCGCCCCGCTGGAGAACGTGACTTCCTCGCTCCGGTAGGGATACGGCGACTGCGGCTCCTGCGGCCGGTTCAGTACCGGCAGTCCCATCTGGAGAACCAGCGGAAACTGCATTCCCATCTGGGTGAAGACCCCTTGGATTTCCCCTGACGGCCTGCTGCCCTGAGGCACTTCATGCAGTACCAGCCTTCCCTGGTAAGCCGCCCCGAGCATCGGTATTGTCACCGATACGGAGTCATTGTCCAGCAGTACGATTTCCCCCGGTATGCCCTCGGCTCCCTGGTCCGGGCTGTCCATGAAAAAGTACTGCTCCTTTTCCAGTGAATCGGTGGTAAAATGGAACACCAGCGTGAGGCTGCTGCCTCCGGCCTCTAATTTGCCGTTCCACGAGCCGAGGAGCCTGCTGCGCTGTGCGCCGGCGGTGGTCGAAAGTGTGATGAGGCTCAATAGGATGCAGAGAAATCGTTTCATGGCGGATTTTTATATTTGTTTCCAACAAATGTACATAGAATTTTGCAATTTTATAGAGAAATGATTTGCTATATTCGCTATATTCGCGTAGTTAATTTATATTAAACTATGTATAAAATCCTATTTTTTCTTGTCTCAGCCGCCGTGCTGTCATCATGTTCGCAAAAGACCGAGATGCCCGGATTCTCCATTTTCGATAGGTCTGCCATGAACGAGGCCGTGCAGGTATCTTCCGATGCTCTGATCGAGGATGTGTCGGTCGTAAGGCTTGATACTTCCGACGGGGCGCCCGTCCTGGGAATGATCGAGGATGTGTGCGAGTCCGAAAACGCATACTACATCATCTCTTCTGAAACGGTCTACGAGTACGCCAAGGACGGAAGTTTCGTCAGGCGTATCGGCGCCAAGGGCCGCGGTCCCGGCGAGTATCTGAATCCCCGGGGCATAGGCGTCAGCGGCGGCCGGCTTTACGTGTTCGACTACAATACCCAGAATATCCTGACCTACGGGGAGGACGGCAGTTTCATCGGCAGTTCCATCAAGTCGGCACTGATGAACTCGGGCATATATATCACCTCGTTTTTCTTCAGCGGGGGCGACATGATCCTGTATGCGTCCTCGAACTCTCCCGTGCAGGACATGCTGCGCTGGGATGCCGCAACTGACGGGCTGACCGCGGTCTCGGAGCGGAGCCGCGAGATGATGCCGGAGGAGGTCATGATGGGAGAGAACTACATTTTCGGAGACAGGGACAATCCATTTATCTACAACAACTTCAACGACACCGTCTACGTTCTGGAGGGCGGCCGGCCCGTGCCTGCGATGCTCATGCGCCTGGGCAAATACCGCTTCGAGTACGGTGACCTGACCTTCGACGGACTGATGTCCCTAAGCGCGGGACGCCTGAACTTTCTGTGGATCGCCGCTGCCGGAGAGAACATACTCATAGCCTATTCCGTCGTCAATCTCGGAGATGAAAGCTCCGCATTCCTCGGCCTCTACAACACCCGCACCGGAGAGTATTCCCAGAATGTGGAAATCACCGGCATCCCGGAGGACTTCGCCGCCATCACCCCATCGGAGAGGCTCTTCGAGGGCCTGCAGGACGATGAGCTGCTGTCGGTACGGCCCGTATCGGATACAGGCGACGAGTATGTGATAATCAAATACCGGTTCAAATGAGAAGACTGCATGATTAAAAGTCAGGCCGGCCTGAACAATTACCGCATGTGTGCTAATTTAAAACTTCCGAAATTAAAGGTAATATTCTGAGATTCAGAGAGGTCTTGTTGAGAAAAACTTCCGGGCCTTGCACAGCGGGCGTAACGGGTTTAAATTTGCGTATGGATTTAAACGCTAAACGCAGAAGGAATATGAGACGCATACGCTTCAACCGGCACACTCTTTTTTCGACGGTCCTCAATGTGGCGGGACTGACCCTCGCTTTCTCGATTTTCATGACGGTGATGGTGCAGGTGCTCTATGACCTGCGGTATGACCGGTGTTATCCGGAGCATGAGAAGGTCTACCGCCTGGAGAGCATGCTGCCGACCAATCCGGGGATGTGGTATCCTACGGTGTCGCGGCCGGTGATAGAGTACCTGAAGACTTCGCTTCCTCAGGCCGGGGCGGTGAGCGTGTACCAATATATCAAAGGGGAATCGCGGCTTTTCAATGAGACGGGTACGGACAGTCCGGGAGTGAGCCTGAGGGTGGCTTATTCGGAGCATGACCTGCTGAGGGTATTTCCGTTCGAGATAATCAGCGGGGACACTGCCGGTTATGGAATGCCGAGGACGGCCTTGATCTCTGCCCGCGGGTCTAAGAAGCTGTTCGGGGATGAGTCCCCCTTGGGGAAGGAAGTCTGCTTTACGGTGGGGGATGACCCCCGGCCGTTCCGCATAGTGGCGGTGTACAAGGATTTTCCGGACAATTCCAGTGCGGACAATGAACTGATTCTCTCGTCCGGACTTGACGGTCTGGAAAATTGGAGCGCATGGTCCTGGTGCTGCTATGTGAAGCTTTCGACGGAGGAGGGAGCGGCCGCGGCCGTCGATTCGGCGGCATCGCATATCGGACGGCAGATATTCCAGGCGGACGTGCTGAAGCTGCGGCTTACCCGCCTGCATGATGTCTACTGGTCAAAGGATGTCATGACGGACGTTGCCGGCAAGGGCAACCGTTCCGCGACCATTGTCCTGCTGACTGTCGCCATAGCCGTGATACTCATCGCTGTCATCAATTTCATCAACTTCGCCATGGCCTCGGTGCCGTTCCGCATCAAGGGGCTGAACACCCGGAGGGTGGTGGGTGCGACGAGGGGCGGCCTGATAAGGTCGCAGCTGCGCTCCACCATAGGGCTGGCTCTGCTGGCATTTGGCCTCAGTATCGGGGTGATGTCGCTCGCGGCTACTTCTTCTTTGGCGTCATACGTCACCGCTTCCATCCGGCCTCAGGACAATCCGGCGCTTCTTCTCCTGTCCCTCGGGGTAGCGGTGGCAACGGCCCTCGCCGCCGGCATTTTCCCGGCTCTCTACAGCACCTCCTTCAACCCGGCCATGGTGCTCAAGGGGTCCTTCTCTCTCTCCGCCAAAGGACGCAGCCTGCGGTCGGTGCTGATAGGGGTGCAGTATGTGATATCGTTCGTACTGCTGCTGTGTTCGATGTTCATAGCCATTCAGAACCGGTATATGAAGAACTACGACATGGGATTTGACCGGGAACAGGTGGTGGAGATGGAGGTTACGGACAAGATTGCGGAGCGGGGGGAGGCTTTCCGGAACATGCTGCTGGAGTATCCCGGAATCACTGGAGTCGCCTCTGCATCCAGGTCGATAGTCTCGGCAGATATGAGCGGCTGGGGAGGTGACTATGGCGAGGGCTACATCATGTACGATGTTATAGGCACGGACCGCTGGTTCGTACCGTTTTTCGGCCTGGAGATAGTGGAGGGGCGGAACTTCGTTCCCTCCGATGACGAGAGTACGGAGGGTACCTATATTTTCAACGAGACGGCTATGAGCAGCTGGCCTTACCTTCATTCGTACATGGAAAACGGGAAGATGAATATCGCTGGGGTGGTCAAGGACTTCCATTATAAGCCGATGCAGCATGCCATGGCTCCCATGGCCCTGTACAATTTCGGCCAGGAGACAGGTGGCATGCTGACGACAGTCTATGCCCGGATACAGCCCGGGGGAGTCCGCGAGAGCATGGACTGGATCCGGTCGAAGGCCTGTGAGCTGGACCCTTCCCTGAACCCCGATGACTTAGACATCCATTTCTTAGACGAGACTGTCGACCGCCTGTACCGGAGCGAGGAGCGTCTCGGCCGCCTCATTACCGCCGCCGCCCTCATTTCCATGCTCATTTCGGTCATCGGCATACTCGGCTTAGTTTATTTCGAGACGCAGTTCCGCCGTAAGGAGATAGCCGTCCGCCGCGTGCACGGAGCCTCCGTCGGGGAGATACTGCTGATGATCAACCGCTACTACCTGATGATTACCCTCATCTGCTTCATCATGACAGCCCCGGTATCCATTGTCATCATCCGTCACTGGGCTGCTTCCTTCCCGTACCGCAGCCCGATACCCGTGTGGATGTTCCTCGCCGCCCTCGCCTTGATTACCCTCATCACCGCCGTCACCGTGACCCTGCTGAGCCGCAGTGCTGCCCTGCGCAATCCGGTGGACTCCATTTCCACTGAGTGATTTACAGTATATAGTGAGTAATGGTAAGTAGGGGAGCAGGCAGGATTTGTAAGATGGTTATATTCAGATGGATATGATTTTGACGAGTTCTTTTCGGACGTTTCGGAGTGCGCGAAAAGAACTCGTTATACTGATAAGTATTTGTCTATCAATTTTTTATGTAAAAGAGGGTGCTGCAGTATTTACCGTCGCCCGGGCACCCGGGAAAAGTATGAGCCTTTTATTCTTGAGGTCCAGCAGGATAATCGTAAGAGCGAGAGACAGTTTCATTGTAAAGGCTTATAACTTGTATACGAATAATTCGGGGTTG
>DVHI01000047.1 GCA_018712275.1 Candidatus Coprenecus avistercoris
TGAGCATGGTAGTGGAAAGAATTTTGGGAAGCACCAGAAAATTGGCGGAGTTGACACCCATCATTTCCATTGCGTCAATCTGCTCTGTGATGCGCATGGTCCCCAGTTCGGAAGATATGCTGGAGCCTATCTTGCCGGCCAGAATGAGACAGACCATCGTAGAGCAGAATTCCAGAATCAGGGATTCGCGGGCCATGTAGCCGATGTACATTTTAGGCAGCAGCGGTGAAGTCATGTTGTTGGCTGTCTGAATGACCAGTACAGCTCCGATGAAGACCGATATGAGGGCTATCAGGGGAATGGAGCCGAGCACGAGCTTGCCGGTCTCGGTGACGAACTGTCTGAGCAGCAGTCTCCATTTCTCTGGTCGTGTAAATACTTGCTTGAGAAACAGCAGGTACCGGCCGGTTTCGTATAAGAAGTTCCTTATCAAGGCAGCTGAGTTAACATATAGTGACGCCAAAGGTACGAAATTTAGGTTTTTGTTCTTACATTTGCTGCCAAAATCAGAAGTGTGAGAATTTTATACGATATAGCGATATACCTTTATTTCTTCGGGGCCCGTGTCATAGCTCTTTTCAGCCACAAGGCGGCTCTTTTTGTCAATGGCCGCAAGGGATTGATGAGGGCTGTAAGTGAAGCCATGCGGGAACGCGGTGAGCGTGAGACCGTCTGGTTCCACTGTTCTTCGGTGGGGGAGTTTGAGCAAGCCAGACCTCTGATTGAAAGACTCAAAAGCATCTCTCCTGACAAGTATGTCCTTCTGACATTCTTCTCACCCTCAGGTTACATGCTGCGTCAGCACTACGATTACGCGGACGCAGTGTTCTATCTGCCGATGGATACCAGGCGCAATGCCCGTCGTTTTCTGGACGCCGTACGTCCTGCAACGGCTATTTTCGTAAAGTATGAGTTCTGGTACAACTATCTGACCGCCCTCAAGCAGAGGCATACTGACACTTACATAATTTCTGCGATATTCAGGCCCGGCCAGATTTTCTTCCGCCGCTACGGAGTCTTCATGCGCAGGATACTGCGGACCTATACCACCCTTTTTGTGCAGAACGAGGAATCCCGCCGCTTGCTGGCCGGTCTGGGAGTCAACAACGTGATTATAGCCGGGGATACCCGCTTTGACCGCGTGCAGGAGATATGTTCCGGCAACGATATGCACAATGACGTGATGGAAACTTTCATAGGCAACCGCAGGGCTTGGGTGGCCGGCAGCACCTGGGAAGAAGACGAATACGTCATATCCAAGTCGCTGAAGCACGTTCTGGAGGCCAAGCTGATACTGGTGCCCCACGAGGTGCACGGCCAGCATATTTCCCGTATCCGGTCCATCTTCCAAGAATATTCGGTAATCCTGTATTCGGAATGCTCCGGCAGGCCCAGGGAAGAGTGGCAGGTAGAGGCCGAGGCGGCGGATGTCCTGATTATCGATGTGGTCGGACTGCTGTCCTCCCTGTATAAATATGGGGATTTTGCCTATGTGGGCGGCGGATTCTCGTCAAGCGGCATTCACAATATCCTTGAGGCGGCTATCTATGGCTGTCCCGTAATTTTCGGACCCCACTATGAAAAATTTCAGGAAGCCAAGGATCTCATCTCGCTGGGCGGGGCTTTCAGTATCTCTTCCTGCAAGGAGCTCCGTCCTTTGCTGGAGTGGTGGGTACATTCACCGGAGGTTTTGGAGCGTCTTTCTCTCATCTGTACCCAATACATTGAGAGTCATCTCGGTGCTTCGGATAAAATAATGCAGCATATTTTTAAAAACGCGTAATCTTTTTTTAAAACGTCCATTCCGGTAAATTTTCTGTTCCGCAGCCCTTGCCCGAAATGCCGTCCGGGCATAATTTAGCGTGTAAAATTTCAAGCGATGACAGAATGTAAGGAAGGTTCGTTGTACAGGACGTACAGCGCCACATGCGCAGGCATAGATGTGGTGAAAGTAACGGTGGAGGTTTCCATTACTCCCGGAGTCGGGCTTTTTCTGATAGGACTTCCGGACAATGCGGTGAGAGAGTCGCTGCTGCGGGTGACAACTGCGATGCAGCGTAACGGCTATGCCATCCCAGGAAGAAAAACAGTGGTGAATATGGCTCCGGCTGATATCAAGAAAGAGGGATCAGGCTATGATGCGGCTATAGCGGTGGCCATGCTGGCGGCTTCGGGGCAGATATTCTTTCCTGAACCGGAACGCTGTCTCATAATGGGGGAACTCTCCCTTGACGGGAGGTTGAGGAAGGTAAGGGGAATTTTGCCGATGGCGGTTCAGGCTGCCAGAATGGGGTTTGACAGGGTGATAGTGCCGCGGGATTCGGTACAGGAGGCTTCTTGGGCTGAGGGAGTGCGTGTGTTCGGGGTCTCGGATCTGCAGGAGATGGCAGTGGTGCTGGAAGGAGGAGATGCGGCCTCGGTCTTTGAGGCGGGGAGCAGGGATTACCGGCCTACGGACGGAGGGTTCGGCTGTGATTTTGCGGATGTGGCCGGGCAGCCTTTCGCCCGAAGAGGCATGGAGATAGCTGCCAGCGGAGGACACAATGTACTGTTGTTCGGACCTCCAGGTTCTGGGAAAAGCCTGATGTCCAAATGTCTGGCTTCAATTCTCCCGCCTCTTTCGAGGGAGGAGGCGATAGAGACCAGCATGATATATTCTGTGGCGGGGTTGCTCGGGGACGGCTCCGGGCTGCTGACAGTCCGTCCGTACCGCTCTCCTCACCATACGGCCAGTACTGCCGCGCTGGTGGGGGGAGGAGTCAGAGCCATGCCCGGAGAAATATCTTTGGCCCATAACGGGGTTCTGTGCCTGGACGAGATGGCCCAATATTCTTCCCAGTCTCTGGAGGTATTGCGCCAGCCCTTGGAAGACAGGAAAATAGTTATTTCCAGAGCGAGATATAAAGTGGTCTATCCGGCTTCGTTCATGCTGGTAGCCTCAATGAATCCCTGCCCATGCGGTTATGCCGGGGAGGATGACGGCCGCTGTACCTGTACACCGGCAATGATACACCGTTACCGCTCCAGGATATCTGGCCCGTTGCTCGACCGTATAGACCTTAATATCAATGTGAGGGCCGTAGACAGTGCTGCATTTTCCACGTTTTCCCACCAGGAGAGCAGCCGGGAGATAGCCTTGCGGGTTGCCCGTGTGCGGGAGGTACAGATCCGACGTTTTGCCGGTGAGGGAATATATACCAACGCACAGATGCAGCCGGCCCATATTCAGAAATACTGTGCTCTGGACAGTAAAGAGAGTGTGCTGCTTCAGAGACTGATGGACAGTTACGGACTTTCGGCCAGAGGATATGTAAGGATTCTCAAAGTTGCGCGTACTGTCGCGGACATGGCTGGCTCACCGGATATAAAATCAGTTCATATTTCGGAGGCAGTGCAGTACAGATTTCCGGAAAATGTTTAAATTTACAAAATTTTTATTCTACAGGTATGGGGAAAATCATCATCAAGGATATTCCGGACCTGAAACGGGCGGCCGGAGAATTTCTGCGGCAGACCCGTGGTGTCAGGATTTATGCCTTCTACGGCTCTATGGGAGCAGGCAAGACTACATTCATATCTGCTCTGTGTTCCGAACTTGGGGTGGAAGACGAGGTGGCCAGTCCCACATTCACGATAGTCAACGAATATCGCGCCGCTGACGGTACTCCGGTGTATCATTTTGATTTTTACAGGATAGACAAGGTGTCGGAAGCTCTCGATATCGGATATGCCGAATACATCGACAGTCCTGGGATCTGCTTGATGGAATGGCCGGAGAAGATAGAGGAACTGATTCCTGAGGACGCCTTGAGAGTGCATATTACGGAGGATGCTGACGGCTCCAGAACAGTCAGTTTTGATTTAGATAAGGTCAATCATGCTTAAGTACCTCGTAATCGGCAGCGGTCTTGCCGGACTTTATACCGCTCACAGGGCATCGGCCCTGGGCTCTGTCCTGGTGGTGACAAAGAAGGCCCTCAGGGACAGCAATTCGTTCAATGCCCAGGGAGGCATAGCCGCGGTCACGGACATTGAGGACAATCCCGAAATCCATTTTACCGATACTGTGATAGCCGGGCGCGGCCTGTGTGAGAACCGGGCCGTACAGGTGCTGGTGCAGGAGGGGCCGCAGCGCATCAAGGAGATTATAGGGGAGGGCATGAAGTTCGACACAGAGAACGGAAAGCTGTCCCTGGGACTGGAGGGCGGCCATCACCGCAAGCGCATCCTGCATGCTGGCGGGGATTCTACCGGACGCTATATCACGGAGTTCCTTATATCAAAGGTGCAGAATGACCCGAATATCACCATCCGTGAGAATGTCTCCGTGATAGATTTTCTGGTCCGGGACGGAGTGTGCTACGGTGCCCGCTGCTGGGATGAGGAGAGAAACTGCGAGGAACTGATCTATGCGGAACATACCTTCCTGACCACCGGAGGCACGTCCGCGATATATACCCGCACGACCAACCCGGAGACCACGATAGGAGACGGCATAGCCATGGCTTACAAGGCCGGCTGCCGGATTATTGACATGGAGTTCATACAGTTTCATCCTACCTCCCTGTTCCTGGAGGACTCCCCCAAGGCCTTCCTTATCAGCGAGGCCGTCAGAGGAGAGGGCGCCTGGCTGCTGGACAAGGCGGGCAAGCGCTTCATGCTGCCGGTCCATGAACTGGCGGAGCTCGCTCCGAGGGATATCGTGGCCCGCTCGATTTTCAAGCAGATGGCCCTGGACGACAGGCCTTATGTCGTGTTGTCCCTGAAACACCTGGACCCGGATAAGATCCGCAGCCGCTTCCCGAATATCCTGGCCAAATGTGCCGAGTACGGGTATGACCTCACAGACTGGATACCGGTAGCGCCGGCGGCGCACTATACAGTGGGCGGGGTGGCCTCGGACCTTTACGGCCGTACCGACATCCGCCGCCTGTATGTCTGCGGGGAGATAGCCTCCACCGGCATTATGGGAGCCAACCGGCTTGCATCCAATTCGTTGATAGAGTGTCTCGTATTTGCCCACAGGGCCATCGGGGTGGCGGAGGAGTGCGGTCCAGTAGGTGACCTTCCGCATTTTGACCTGCTGTACCGGAAGGATGAGTCGGCGGCTGAGCGTTACTACGCACTGAAGCGGCAGATAGCCCATACGATGAACAACTGTTCCGGCATCATACGCTCCGAACTGCTGCTCTCGACCGGCCTGAATCTGGTTAAGAAAGAACTCCGGGAACTCGGGGATGTCAAGTATGAGTATTACGACGAGGCTTCACGCAAGCTGCTTACGGTGGCGTACCTCATCATGACCGGGGCCAGATTCCGCAGGGAGAGCCGCGGCGGACATTACCGCGAGGACTATCCCATGCTCAGTGAGGAGTATGCCCTGCATACCGTCCAGAAGGCAGGGGAGAAGCTCACGACTAAGAAAGTAAATCAAGAATAACAATAGAATAATACTTATGACAACACTGCAGAGCCACCGTGATAATCTGGTGGAAAGATTGATTGACCTTGCCATAGAAGAGGATGTTTACACAGGGGATGTGACCACAGACTCGATTGTCCCGGAGTCTACTTCGGCCGTAGCCACCATGACTGCCAAGGCGGACGGCGTGATTTCCGGACTGCCGGTAGTGGAGAAGGTCTTCCGCAGGTTCCAGAAGGACATCGTGTTCAAGCCTGTGGTGCGTGACGGCGATACTGTCCGCAAGGGTGACGTGATACTCAGGATAGAGGGCAGTTATCCCGCGCTCCTGAAGGCCGAGAGAACTGCGCTTAATTTTTTCCAGAGAATGTCCGGAATAGCTACCGAGACCGCTAAATATGTCGCTGAACTCCGCGGTACGCACACCCGTCTGCTGGATACCCGTAAGACCGCTCCCGGCATGAGGGTAACCGACAAGATGGCCGTGCATGACGGAGGCGCCGTGAACCACCGCATGGGCCTGTACGACATGGCCATGATAAAGGACAACCATATCAAGATGGCCGGCTCGATAGCCAAGGCGGTGGAGCAGGTACGCTCCAAGGTGGCCCCCGGCATACAGATCGAGGTGGAGGCTACGAACTTAGATGAGGTCAAGGAGGCTCTTGAGGCCAGGGCCGACATCATCATGCTGGACAATATGTCTACGGAGATGATGCGCGATGCCGTCAACATTATCGGCGGCCGTGCCAAGACTGAGGCATCCGGCAACATGACTCTCCCGAGGATTGCCGAGGTGGCGGCCACAGGGGTGGACTTCATCAGCGTGGGAGCTCTGACCCATTCGGTCAAGGCCCTGGACATCAGCATGAACATACAGCTTACTCCGGAGTATCTGACCAAGGCCATAAAAGAACTGAAACAGAAGCACAATGCCGTGATTCTCGCGCATTATTATGTTCCGGCCCAGGTGCAGGATGCGGCTGATTTCGTGGGGGACTCTCTCGAACTCTCCCGCAAGGCGGCTCAGACAGACGCGGATATGATCGTGTTCTGCGGCGTGAGGTTCATGGCCGAGACAGCCGCCGTGCTTTCTCCCGGAAAGACGGTCCTTCTTCCGGTGCCTGACGCCGGATGCTCTCTGGCGGACAGCATAGAGGGGGAGGACCTGCAGGCCTGGAAGAAACGTCATCCGGACGGTACGGTCATCTCCTATGTCAATACCGACGCCCGGACCAAGGCTGCGGCGGACATCTGCTGTACATCGGCCAATGCCGTGAAAGTGGCTGAGGCAGTGGCGGCAGGGGCTCAGGGCAGAAGTATCCTATTCGTCCCCGACCGCAATCTGGGCGCATACGTCAATTCCGTCGCCGGGCTCAGAATGGAACTCTGGAAAGGCTGCTGCCACGTGCACGAGCGCATCACCTCCAGACTGGTGGAGGAGGCCCTGGCCAAGTATCCCGAGGCCGAGATCCTGATCCATCCTGAGGCAGCCTGCTCCGCAGATCCTAAGATTACGGGCAATCCCCGCTGCTTCTTCTATTCCACCTCCGGCATCATCCGCCACGTCCGGGAGTCGGAGCGCAGTCAGTTCGTCATAGCTACAGAACTGGGAGTGATGCACCGTCTCAGTCAGGAAGCGCCCGGAAAGGAACTTATTCCCCTGTCGGAGACTCTCGTCTGCGAGGATATGAAGAAGGTGACCCTGCTCTCTCTCTTCGAGACTCTGCTGCATCAGAACCCCCGCAAAACAGTAACGCTGCCCTCCGAGACAGCTCAGAAGGCAGCGTCGCCTGTGCAGAAAATGCTGGAATTATAGATTCTCGGCGATCAGGGCGCGGATTTCCCGTTTCGCGGCCTTCCAACGCGGAATGTCAATTTTAGGTCCCACTACCTCCACCACTTTGGAGGCGGTGATGGATCCTACCCGTCCGCATACGTCCAGCGGCATGCCCAGGGCATGGGCGTAGAGGAAACCGGCGGCATAGAGGTCTCCGGCCCCTGTGGCGTCCTTGACCTCGGCCGGGCAGGCCTCGATGTGGTGGAACTCGTCTCCGCTCTTGATGTATGAGCCTCTGGCGCCTATCTTCACGACGGCGATGTCGCACATGCCGGCGATGATGTCCACCGCCTCGCGGGGAGTGTGCCTGGTGAATGTCTCGGCCTCTGTCTCATTGGCGAATACTATGTCTACGTACTGCTCCACGATGTCGTGGAGAAAGGTGTCGTTGGACTCCACCACGTTGTAGGAGGCCATGTCTATGGCTATGTAGCAGCCGGCCTCCCGGGCAAGCCTTACGGCCTGCCTCAGGAGCTGCTGGTTCTGCACTAGATATCCTTCTATGAAGAAGTAGTCGTAGCCGGAGAAATATTCCGGTCTAAGGTCCTCGGGACAGAGTTCAAGGGCTGCGCCGAGATATGTGGCGAAGGTCCTTTCTGCGTTCGGCGGGGTGATGAAGACGGAGGCCCGTCCGGAGTCTTCCTTTCCGGTCAGGAGTATCGACTTGATGCCGTTGCGCTCCTGGTCCGAGCGGTAGAGGGCGCCGACCTCGTCGTCTCCCACCTTGCCGATGAAGCCGGAGGGCATGCCGAAGACTGCTGTGCCGGTGATGGTGTTGCCGGCCGCGCCGCCTGCGACGTACTGCGCTCCCATTTTCTTGAGCACCTGCCAGATTTTATTGCCGGTCTCCCGGTCGACATGCTGCATGCTCCCCACCGGCAGGTGGAACTGCCGCAGCAGGCTGTCGTCGGGGAGCACTGCGAGTATGTCGGTCAGGGCGTTGCCTATTCCGAGGATTGATTTCATTCTTTGGCCCGGATTACTTGTCGTTGTTCAACTGGCGGATATCCACGTCGTTCTCGTAGTCTCCGATGAGATAGCGGCTGTAGAAGTCGGCCATCTTCCAGAAGAAGTATTCGTTCATGTCGCCGAATCCGTGACGCTGTCCGGGCAGATATAGCATCTCGAAGCGCTTGTTGGCGCGGATGAGGGCATCGACTACGCGGGTGGTGTTGGCGGGGTGTACGTTGTTGTCCATGTCACCGTGAACGAGGAGAAGGCGGCCCTTGAGGTTCTTTGCAAACTCATGGTTGGCCTCGATGCTGTAGTTGAATGTGGTGTCGCCGTCGGCTGTAACGACCTCCTTCACACCGTGATGGGTCTCGCTCCACCAGCGGTTGTAGATGTTGTTGTCGTGGTTGCCGGCGCAGGATACGGCTACCTTGTAGAAGTCAGGGTAGGTGAGGATGGCTGCCGTCGACATGAATCCGCCGCCGGAGTGGCCGTGGATTCCGACCTTGTTGATATCCATGTACTTGCGCTCGGCGGCAAGGTTCTGAATCACATACTTGTGGTCAGCCAGGGGATAGTGGCGCATGTCACCGTATCCGTAGTTGTGATACCATTTCGAGCGGTCGGGATGACCTCCTCTGTGGCCCACGGTCACTACGATGAAGCCGAGCTGGGCCAGACGGTCCACGCGGGTCATGTTGCCGTTCCAGGTATAGTTGGTGGACTCTACCTGGGGACCGGGATATACGTACTCGATGATAGGATAGAGTTTGGTGGAGTCGAAGTCGAAGGGCTTGTAGATGACACCCCAGAGGTCGGTCACACCGTCAGCGGCCTTGGCTGTGAAGATCTCGGGATACTTGTAGCCGTAAGCCACGAGGCGGCTGATGTCGCAGGCCTCGAGGTCCATGATCTTGGCGCCGGAGGCATTGTAGAGAGCGTTCACAGGGGCTGCGTCCACTCTGGATGCATTGTTTACGAAGTATTTCAGATCCTCGGGCATCCAGCTGTCGTTGTAGTAGTTGCCGGGGTTGAGCATCTTCAGGCCGGAGCCGTTGAGGCCGACACGGAAGAGGTGGTTGTAGTAGGGATGCTCGTTCTTGTCGAAGCCGTTGGCTGTGAAGAATACAGTCGAGGTGCTCTCGTCCACGCCCATGATGGCTGATACGTGGTATGCGCCGTTGGTCAGGGGACGGATGAGCTTGCCGTCAGCACCGTGCAGGTAGAGCTGTGCCCAGCCGTTGCGCTCGGAGCGCATTACGATCTGGCCGTTCTTCAGGAGTTCGAAGTCGCACACGTCGATGTAGGTGTTCAGACGCTCCTCGATCAGTACCTGTACGGAGTCGGTGCCGAGCCAGTAGCGGCAGATGTCCACGCGGTGCTCGTCGCGGCTGGTGCGGGTGAAGTAGAAGGAGCTGTTGTCACCGAGCCATACGGGAGACACATAGTCGGCGTAGAGGTCGCGGGTGGTGTAGGGCTTGCGGTGAACGTCTACGGTCTGGTCCTTGAATGCCCATACGTTGAGGACTTTGGAAGACTTGTCCTGCATGTCGAAGAGCATCAGGTAGCTCTTGGGACCGGGCTCGCCGGGCATCTGGTACTTGTAGGTCTCGAGTTTGGGACGGGGCTCGGCGGTGGAGTTGATTACCCACAGCTCTCCGATGTTGCTCATGTCGTACTTCTCCATGATGAAATGCTTAGCGTCGGGAGACCACTGTCCCCATGCGGAGTATCTCTTGTTGGTGTCCCTGTCGTCGATACCGGAATAGCTGTTGCCGCCGTAGGGCACGTCCTTGGTGCCGTCAGTGGTGAGGGCGTACTCGACGATGGTGGAGTCCTTCTCGTCCTCCATGGCCTTGCGGAGGTTTTCCATGTCCATGTACCAGAGGTTGTAGCCCTTGGCATAGACTACATAGCTGCTGTCGGGAGCGATGTTGGCCCAGCGGGGGAAGTCCTTCTTCTCCTCCTGATCGGATACATCGGTCAGTTTCCGGGTCTCGATATCATACTCGAAGCGGAAGGTCTTTTTCTCCATCTTGGGATTGGCCTTGGCAGCGGCGGAGGTGTCCTTGTCGTCCTTCACGGGCTGCTCTACCGTCGAGGGAATCTCGAAGGTGAAGGTCCTTTCGTCCTTGAGCTCGAAATTCTGGAAGGGAATGTGCTGGGCGTCGAAGGGATCCTTGATGATCATGGTCAGTTCCATAGCGAGCTTGTCCATGTCGAATACTGCAGTCTTGGTCTTGGCAGCGGGATCTACTATCCAGTACTGCACTCCTTCGGGGCTCTTCCACTCGTACCAGAACTTGTCCGAGTTGGGGAACCAGGAAGGGCGGATGTTCTTGGAGAACACCATGCTGTTGATCTTGTTCGGCGAGAACCGCTCGGCCAGGTCATAGTTGGCCTCGGTTACCGGGGTCTGCTGGGACCAGGCCAGGGGCGCGGTCAGGCACAGCAGTGCGATGATTGCGATAATATTGCGTTTCATAAGGTTGAGAGTTGTTTTAAAAAGCGGATGTAAATATAAAAATTATTTGATAAATCGTGGCCATTCGCCGATTTCCATGCCGTGAATATTTCCGTCGTCGATGTGGACGCGGATGGCGGTGCGTACCTGGTGGAAGCCCTGGATGCCTGCGGCACCGGGATTGACGGTGAGCATATTGTATTTTTTATCGAAAATCACTTTGAGAATGTGGGAGTGTCCGCAGACGAAGATGTCGGGCAGATGGGCGTTGATAAGCTGGAAGGCCTTGTAGTCGTACCGGCCGGGATAGCCTCCGATGTGCATCATCAGCACCCTCTTTCCCCCGCACTCGAAAAACTGTGTGTACGGGACTCTGCCGCGGACCTGCGTGCCGTCGCAGTTGCCGTAGACTCCTTTGAGCGGCTTGAAATCCGCAATCTGCAGCAGGGTCTCCTCGTTGCCGAAGTCCCCCGCGTGCCATATCTCGTCCACCGGCTCGAGGAACTTTTTCAGCGGGTCGTCGAACCAGCAGTGGGTGTCTGAAATGATTCCGATGTACATGTGTCGGTTGTCGTATTAGTGAGGGCAAATATACTGCTTTCGCGGTTTTTTTGTTTACATTTGTGCCCGGACCGTTAAATTTATTCAGACGATGAGTTCTCTTCCATTCAGAATAGGCCACGGCTACGACGTGCATGCCCTCGGCGAGGGGCTGGAGCTGTGGCTGGGCGGGGTGAGGATCCCGCACACCAAGGGCTGTATCGCCCACTCGGACGGGGACGTGGCCATCCACGCTCTCTGCGATGCCATGCTCGGGGCCTTAGCGCTCGGCGACATCGGTCAGCATTTTCCGGATACTTCGGAGGAATACCGCGGCATAGACAGCAAGATTCTGCTGCAGAAGGTGGATACTTTGGTCCGCTCGCATGGCTATGCAGTATCCAATGCCGACATCACCATAGCCGCACAGCGTCCCAAGCTCGCCCCCTACATCATCCGGATGCGGCAGACCTTGGCCGACATCCTCGGCGTGGACATTTCTCAGGTCTCGGTCAAGGCCACCACGACCGAGCACCTCGGCTTCACCGGCCGCGAGGAGGGCATCGCCGTCTGGGCCTCAGTCCTGCTGGCAGTTGCGCAAGAGTAACCTCCCTGCAATATGCGGTCAGTAGAAATTCCTTGTTCCATGAATTGCACTGTGGCCGACAAAACGGATGAGATGAGCTTGCGGAACAACCGCAGACCGGCTCACAACTGCATGTTGTGCATCACCTTGTTTTTGTATATTGCTGACAATAAAGTTATTGTAAATCGCAACTGATCTTTTAGCCCTGTTTTTTCAGGCCAGGAAGAACGCTTGTGTTTTCCAATTAACTGTATAACAATAAGTTGCAAAATAGCAGTGCGCTTCTGCTTACCGTTGCTGTCAAGCAGCTTACCGTCGCAGCCGGGCCATCCTCGCCCATGGTCTTTATCCCTGTCTCCGAGGCGCGGTATTCAAACAGGCTTTCAGAAGACATCCCGGCGGGACCTGGCGATTATTGGGCATCCCGATATTTTGTCGGCGTACAACTCCATGCTGTGCTGCACCTTGTTTTGTATATTGATTATCATTATCTCCCAGTCAATCCGCTACCACAATAGCAGTAATCCACGCGATTCGGTACTATTGTGGTGAGCGGGCGTACGTCTGCTGATTCTGGAAGGTGCCGATGAAACGCCGTTATTGTCGTCACC
>DVHI01000048.1 GCA_018712275.1 Candidatus Coprenecus avistercoris
CTGACGCCGCCCTGATGATGCAGCTCGGCGCCGAGGGAGTCTTCGTAGGCTCCGGTATCTTCAAGTCCGGCAATCCGGAGAAGAGGGCCCGCGCCATCGTCAACGCAGTGACCAACTACAACGACGCCGCCCTGCTGGCCGAGGTATCCACCGACTTAGGCGAGGCCATGGTCGGCATCAACGAGGAGGAGATCACCATCCTGATGGCCGAAAGAGGCAAATAATCCAGAATCCGCACACAGACAATGCACACAATAGGCATTCTCGCTCTACAGGGGGCCTTCCTCGAGCATGGACAGATGCTGGAAGGCCTCGGTGTAGAGCACTTCGAAATCCGTCAGTTGGATGATCTGAACCGGCCGATGGACGGGCTCATCCTGCCCGGCGGCGAGAGCACCGCGATGGGCAAGCTGATGGACTGCCTGGACATGCTGCAGCCGCTCAAGGAACGCATCGCCGGAGGACTTCCGGTATTCGGCACATGCGCCGGCATGATACTGCTGGCCAAGGACCTGGGTGACGAGCCCCGCCGTTTCCTCCAGACCATGGACATCCGCGTGCTGCGCAACGCCTACGGCCGGCAGCTCGGCAGCTTCTTCACCCGCGGCACCTTCGCCGGGATGGAGGACGTGCCCATGACATTTATCCGCGCTCCATACGTCGAGCAGGTCACCGCTCCCGACGTAGAAGTCCTGGCCACGGTAGACGGCCACATCGTAGCCGCCCGCCAGCGCAACATGCTCGCCACCTCCTTCCACCCCGAACTGAACGACGATCCCCGCATCCACCGCTGGTTCCTCGAGCACCTCGTCGGAGCCTGAACATAACAGAGAGTGCGTCAAATTTTTTGTTTTGCGCACTCTCTTTTGTATATTCGCAGAGTTATCGAAAACCTTGACAACCTTTAACGAACACCTACGGATATGCAGACCTTGTCAGACATTATCGCCTCCATCGCCTCGTTTCTCTGGGGATGGCCCCTCATCATCCTGCTTCTCGGCACTCACATCTATCTGACTGTCAGACTCAGATTCCCTCAGCTCAAAATATTCAAGGCCATCAGGCTCTCCGTCACCAAGGACAAGACCGAGCACGGAGACGTCAGCCAGTTCGGCGCCTTAGCCACAGCCTTAGCCGCCACCATCGGTACCGGCAACATCGTGGGAGTGGCCACGGCCATCACCCTCGGAGGTCCCGGAGCCGTGCTCTGGTGCTGGCTCACAGGCGTATTCGGTATGGCCACGAAATACTCGGAGGCCCTGCTGGCAGTAAAATACAGAGTGAAGATCAAGAAGGACGGACACATCCTCGGCGGCCCGATGTACGCCCTTGAGCGCGGACTCAAGGCCAAGTGGCTCGGAGTGCTCTTCGCCATCTTCGCCGTAGTGGCCTCCTTCGGCATAGGCAACATGGTGCAGTCCAACGCCATCTCCATGCTCCTGGACGAGAACCTGCACATCCCGCCCGTAGCCAGCGGCATAGTCATCACCATCCTCACCGCCCTGGTGGTGCTCTTCGGCATCAAGGGCATATCCAAGGTCTGCACCTGGCTCGTGCCTTTCATGGCCCTGTTCTACATCATCGGCTGCATAGTGATCCTTTGCATCAACTTCGAATACCTCGGCGAGACCATCCGCGTCATCGTCACCTCCGCCTTCTCGCCCCAGGCCGCCGGCGGCGGATTCGTCGGCTCGACCATCATGACCGCCTGCCGCTTCGGTATCGCCCGCGGACTGTTCTCCAACGAGTCCGGCCTCGGCTCCGCCCCCATCGCCGCCGCAGCCGCCCAGACCCGCAACCCCGTCCGCCAGGCCCTCGTCTCCTCGACCGGCACCTTCTGGGACACCGTCGTAGTCTGCGCCATGACAGGCCTCGTCCTGGTAAGCTGCGTGATAGCCCCCAACGGCATCGACTCCGCCAGCGAGACCCTGACCTCCCAGGCCTTCGGCGTCATACCGGTAGTCGGCCCGATTATCCTGAGCGTAGGCATCGTGACCTTCGCATTCTCCACCATCCTCGGCTGGTCCTACTACGGCGAGCGCTGCATCGAGTACCTCGGCGGACGCAAGGCCACCATCGTCTACCGGATACTGTTCATCATAGGCATCTTCGTCGGAGCCGTCGCCAACATCTCGATAGTGTGGAACCTGGCCGACATGATGAATGCCCTGATGGCCATCCCCAACCTCATCTCCCTGCTGCTGCTCTCCGGCGTCCTCGTCCGCGAGACCCGCTACTGGCTGTGGGAGAAACGCCTCGACGAATACTCCAAGGACGACATTCCCGTCATCGACAAGTAACGGGGTATCTTTTCGCCTTTTATTCGCTATATTTGCGGGCCATTAGAACGTTTTATGATAAAAGCTCTGTTTTTCGACATAGACGGGACACTGGTCAGCTTCAGGACCCATTCGGTGCCGGCTTCCACAGTCAGGGCACTGACCGCGGCGCATGAGGCCGGAGTGAGGATATTCATCTCCACCGGACGGCCTGCCCCGCTGATCAACAACCTCGACCCCATCCTGCACCTCATCGACGGCTACATCACCGTCAACGGCGCGATATGCACCGTCGGCGGGCAGACGATATCCCGCACCCCCATCGACCCGGAGGACGTGAGGACCATCCTCGGAGCCGCCGACCGCTGGGGCGTTCCCTCCCTGATCGTGGGAGAGGACCGGGCCATAGTGCACAACCACCGCCCGATCGTGGACCAGGTCTTCGGAGGCATGCTGGCCATCAAGGGCATAGACACCCGCACCACCACTGAGGAAATGCTCTCCCGTCCCGTATATCAGCTCACCCCCTTCTTCGACGAGGCTCAGGAAGCCGCCGTCGTACCCATGCTGCGGCACGCCGAGTCTGCCCGCTGGTGCGAGTATTTTTCCGATGTCATCTCCTCCGAGGCCGACAAGGGCCGGGGCATGGAGATCATCGCCGCGCACGAGGGCATCAGTCTGGCGGAATGCATGGCATTCGGGGACGGAGGCAACGACATCCCTATCCTGCGCCGCGCGGGCACAGGAGTAGCCATGGGCAATGCAGGAGTGACCGTCAAGGCCGCTGCCGACTACATCACTGACAATATCGACGCCGGAGGAGTGGCCAACGCACTCAGGAATTTCGGCGTGATCCAATAACTCTCAAGAACTCCTACAAGACAATGGAACATAAAAAAGATTTCGCAAAAGTCTTCATGATAGCCGGCAGCGAGCCCCTCGGCTGCTGCGGCATCCAGGCAGACATCAAGGCCGTCTCCGCATGCGGCGGATTCGCGGCCGGAGCCACCACCCTCCTCGTGGACATGAACACCACCAAGGTCAAGGGCATCCGGACCATGCCGGTGGACATCATCCTCAGCCAGAGCCGGGACTTCCTCGACGACGTGGGCGCCGACTGCATCAAGACCGGCATGCTCTACGAGAAACAGATAGTGGAGGCCGTGGCGGGCCTGCTGCGCGAGTACCCGGAGGTGCCCAAGGTCATCGACCCCGTCATGGTCGACTCCGGCGGTACGGCACTCATCCTCAAGGAAGCCATAGACGCCTACCGCGAGCTGCTTTTCCCCCAGGCCGAAATCATCACCCCCAACATACACGAGGCCCGCGTCCTGGCCGGTGAGGACATCACCCTCGACAACGTGGACCGGCTCATCCGGAAGATATCCGAAGCCGGCTGCTCGGTGATCATCAAGTCCATTCCCGACGGAGACAACCTCATCGACGTCCTCTACAACCGCCGTACCGGCAGCATCCGCCGCTTCTCCAAGCGCCGCATCGACACCCGCAACGTCAACGGCACAGGCGACACCTTCGGTTCGGCCATAGCCACCTACATCGCCAGAAAGTACGACCTGGAGGCAGCGGTCGAAAGAGCCGAGATATTCATCAACGAATCCATAGCCTACGGCTCCGGCTACCGCTTCGGTCCCGGCTACGGTCCCGTGCATCCATTCTACCGTACGATAGACTTCTTCGAAAGGGAAGACCGCAGCTACTCCTTGAAGTAGAGCCTCTTGACCCGGCGGGAGATACTCGTCAGCACCTCGTAGGGGATGGTTCCGAGCTTGTCGGAGAGCTCGGTCACGGGGATATTGTGCCCGAAGATCTCCACCTCGTCCCCTACCTGAGCGCCCGTGCCGGTGACATCCAGCATACAGGCGTCCATGCAGATATTGCCCAGGACAGGGACCCTCCTGCCCCGCACCATCATTTCCCCCACCCCGCAGCTCAGATGACGGTCCAGCCCGTCCGCGTAGCCCACAGGGATGACCGCCACGTCCGACGGCAGGCTGACCCTGCCCCTGCGTCCGTAGCCCACAGTCTGGTCCGGAGTAATCCTGCGTATCGACGCTATATGGGTCTTGAATGTGCTCACCGGCCTCAGCCCCGGGAGCGGGCCTATTCCGTACAGCCCGATGCCCATGCGCACCATATCGAAGGCATACTGGGGAAAACGCTCAATGCCGGCGCTGTTGAGAATATGCCGCAGTATCTTATAGGGGAAATGCGGCTGCACCATCCCAGTCATCTCCTCGAACAGGCGGATCTGCCCGAGGGTGAACTCATCCTCCGCCGGGTCGTCCGCAGCCGCCAGATGCGAGAACATGCTGCGCAGCATCACCGTCCGCCGCCCTTCCATGAACTCCAGCAGTTCCGGGATATCCTTCTTATCCAGCCCCGAACGGTTCATCCCAGTATTGAACTTCAGATGCACCGGATAGCCCTCCACTCCGCCCCGGGCCAGCACCTCCTCGAAGTCCCTCAGCAGCGCTAAGGAGTATATCTCCGGCTCTAAGGAAAATTCTATCATCTGGTCAAATGCCTCCGGTTCGGGATTCATCACCGCTATCGGCACCGTGATCCCCCTCGAGCGCAGCTCCACGCCCTCGTCCGCGTAGGCCACCATCAGGTAGTCGACGCCGCTGTACTGGAGCTGAGCCGCTATCTCCCCGGCACCGCTGCCGTAGGAGAAGGCCTTCACCATGACGGCCAGCCGGGTTCCGCGCGGCACGCGGTTGCGCAGGATGTTGAAGTTGCCGGCCAGCGCATCCAGGTCCACCTCCAGGACTGTAGTATGTGACTGCCGGGCCAGGAAGCCGCCGATGTACTCGAAGCGGAACTGCCGGGCACCCTTGATAAGAATACCCATATCGCGGTAATCCTCCCTCTTCTCGCCGGCCAGGAAAGCCTCGGTCGTCTCATAGAAACGGGTCTGGGGCACATCGAAAAATGCCCTGCAGCGGGACAGGCAGGGACCGATGCCCACAAAACGGGTGACCCCGGCCTTCCGGAGCTGCGCCGCCACCTCCCGGTATATAGAGCCGTCCCCTCCCTCCACGTCCACGAAGTCGGAGAGGATGACCACCTTGGGACGGGCATTGTCCTGCACCGCCAGGGCTCCGAGGGCCAGGGCAAAGGAGGCAGGGTCGGAGTTATAATAATCCTTGATGAGAGTACAGCCGTTGATGCCCTCGCGTATCTCCATGCGCATGGCCACCGGCTGGAGGTCCGCCACCCTCGGAGCCAGCTGCCCGAGAGTGTAGCCGTGGCAGAGCATGAATGTCACTGCCGTCATGCAGTCCTCGAACGACGCCTCGTCGGCGAAGGGCAGGTGCAGGATACCGCGCTCCGGAGCATTGTCCCCGCTGCGGCGGTACTCCACATCCACCTCCCTGCCGGAGACGGAGACACTGCTGCCCAGGACCCTTACGTCCGCTTCGGGGGACTCTCCCCAGAGGCAGAGGGAGGTCTGCGGGCCGCATTGTTCCCGGATTATCCTTGCGGGCATGCCCTCCCGGCAGATTACCGTCCGGCATCCGGCGAAGAGCAGGGCCTTTTCCCGCATTTTCGCCTCGGGTGAAGGAAAATTCTCGCCGTGTGCATCCCCCAGATGAGTGAATACTCCGATGTCAGGACGTATAATCCGGTGCAGGCGGGCCATCTCCCCGGGTCTGGACATGCCGGCCTCTATCAGGGCGATACGGCAGTCAGGGGTGATCTCCAGGATGGACAGGGGAACGCCGACCTGCGAGTTGTAGCTTCTCGGGCTCCGGCACAGAGGCAGGTCCTCGCCCAGAAGCTGGGCTATCCACTCCTTGACCACCGTCTTGCCGTTGCTGCCGGTGATGGCCGTAACCTCTGCCCGGCACTGCTGCCGGTACAGGGCCGCATCCTCCTGCAGAGCCTCCAGGGTATCGTCCACATACCTTATGGCTGCTCCGTCCAGGGTATCGAAAACTGCTCTGTGCTCGCTAAGTACGAAATGTCTCACTCCGCGGCTGTACAGCCGTTCCACATAATCATGCCCGTCATTGTTCTGCCCCTTCAGGGCGTAGAAGACAGTCTCCTCGGGACGGGTCACCGCACGGCTGTCGATGGATACTATCATGATGTAGCTTTTTGCAGCGCAAATTTAACGTTTTTCCCGACTTTATCATTATCTTTGTAAGATTGAAAAGTTACCGATAACTGATCGAAAAATGAAAACCGTCATCCTTACAGCCATCGCACTGTCCGCAGTCCTGACCTGCTCCTGCACCTCCTCCCCGGAACAATCCGCTGACAACAATACCGTCATCGGCATCTCCTGCGCCGTGACCGACAATAACTCCCGAATCGGCCGCAAATACAGCGAGGCCGTCATCAAGGCCGGAGGCACGCCGTTCCTGCTCCCCGTCACCGAGGACACCGCCGCCCTCTCCCGCATGCTGGACTGCATCGACGCCCTCATCCTGACCGGAGGCGAGGACCTCAATCCGGCCATCTACGGGGAAGCCCCTCACCCCGAGCTGGGCACCGTCGATACCCTTCGCGACGGCTATGACCTGTATCTGGTCCGGACAGCGGCATCGCGCGGAATCCCCGTCCTGGGTATCTGCCGCGGAGAGCAGCTGATCAACATAGCCTTCGGAGGCACCCTCTACCAGGACATTCCCACCCAGAAACCGTCTGAGACCGACCACTACCAGTCCTTCACCAACCTCAGGCCCATCCACTCCATCCACCCTGTGGAAGGCACATGGCTCGCTGACATAGCCGGCACCGGAGCCTACATGGTCAACTCCACCCACCACCAGTCCGCCAAGGACATAGCCCCGGGCTTCAGAGTGGCCGCCTGGTCCCCCGCCGACTCCATCGTGGAAGCCATCGAGTGCATCGACGGCCGTCCGATATGGGGAGTGCAGTTCCATCCCGAAGGCCTGACCGCCGGCGGCGACACCACAGCCCTCAACATATTCAGATTCATAGTCTCCAAGGGCCGCGAACACCGCTCCGGAAGGTAAGCGTTCCGGCCCGGCCTTACCGGTGGCACAGATTTTTTGCAGAAAATTTTGTAAATTCCGAAATAACTCTTACTTTTGCGCTCCCAAACCAAACAAAGGTTACGGACAGACATGGTGCCATAGCTCAGTTGGTAGAGCAAAGGACTGAAA
>DVHI01000049.1 GCA_018712275.1 Candidatus Coprenecus avistercoris
TAATGCATGTCTTTGGCTATAAGATATTTGTCCAAGTAACGGATTTCAATGTGAACCCATTTTCGTTAAATATGCCGACTTTTCCGCTCATGTAGAATTTTCTGGTTTTGTTAACGTTTTGATTTTATGCAAATTCCATTATAACTAAAAAGCAACGTGGAACAAAACCTTCCTTATGCTTATGAGGACGATTGAGGAAGATGGCGCAGCAGCTGACAACTGGCGATATCTGTTACGATTGCTCCTGCTCCATCTGTGCCCGGCTCTTGCTGGCTGAGACCAGCCAGACTCCGGTGAAGATGAGCAGGACGGCGAGGACTTTCACGAAGCTGAAGGTGTCGAGGCCGAGGTAGATGGAGGCTGTGACCGAGACTATGGGCTGAATGTAGTTGTACATGCCGGCGACAGTGGGCCGCAGGGCCTTCTGCCCTACGACTACCAGGACATAGCAGAGGAAGGTGGCGAGGACCACAACGTAGAGGATGCCGCCTATATTGCCCCAGGTCAGGCCGGCCCAGTCGGTGGCGATCAGGTCGTGGTAGGAGAAGGGCAGCAGGCAGATGAAGGCGTAGGTGAACATCCACTTCATGATGGTGAAGATGGAGTATTTGCTTACAAAATTCTTGAAAAGGACGAGGTAGGAGGCGTAGCTGAGCTGGGCGAAGAGTATCAGCAGGTCTCCGCCGACATTGGTGGTGCTTCCGGACGCTGCCGCTGCTGCATGGCTCCCGCCGAGAATGAGCAGCAGTGCGCCGCCGGCTCCGAAGGCGATGCCGCCGACCTTCTTGCCGGTGATGGGCTCCTTGAGGAAGAATGCCGCCAGGATCATTGCCCACAGCGGCATGCTGGTGGCTATGATGGAGGCGTCGGCGGGGGAGGTGAGGCTCACTCCGAAGACGTACAGGCCCTGATTGAACACTATTGCCAGGAGAGAGGCCACGAAAAGTCTGACCATGTCCTTCGGTTCGACCTTCTCCGGCTTCCGGAAAAGGGAGGCGACCCAGAAGAGCACCATTGCCCCGAATACCCGCAGGTCCGTGAGCACCAGCGGGGTAATGATGCTTCCCGCCATGACTATTTTTGCCACCGGGGCCATCAGCCCCCAGATGCAGTTGGCCGCCAGCATCGCGCCGTGGCCTTTCCAGCTGAATTTTTCCATATTCCTCAATAAAACGGCCGCAAATGTACACTTTTTTCTAACTTTGCAGGTTAGAAAAGAAAATTCTGAACATCATGTATAGGACACACACATGCGGCGAACTTCGCCTAGAGAATGCCGGACAGAAGGTCACTCTGGCCGGATGGGTCCAGAGAGTAAGGAAGATGGGCGGTATGAGCTTCATCGACCTGAGGGACCGTTACGGTATCACACAGATTGTAATCGATGAGTCGGCTTCTGCAGAGCTCAATGCTCAGGTGGAGAAACTGGGCCGCGAATACGTAATACAGGTTTCGGGTACAGTTCTGGAGCGTCAGAGCAAGAACTCCAGGATTGACACCGGAGATATCGAGGTGCGTCTCGAGTTCCTCAATGTGCTCAATGCGGCTGCCACTCCTCCGTTCACCATCGAGGACGAGTCCGACGGCGGTGATGACCTCCGTATGAAGTACCGCTATCTCGACCTGCGCCGCAATCCGCTGAAGAAGAATCTGATGCTGCGTCACCGTATGGCTCACGAGGTGCGCAACTACCTTGACAGCAAGGGTTTCATGGAGATAGAGACTCCTTACCTGATCAAGTCAACTCCCGAGGGAGCCCGCGACTTCGTGGTGCCTTCGCGCATGAATCCCGGCCAGTTCTACGCCCTGCCCCAGAGCCCCCAGCAGCAGAAGCAGCTCCTCATGGTGGCCGGATACGACCGCTACTTCCAGATCGTGCGCTGCTTCAGGGACGAGGACCTCAGGGCCGACCGTCAGCCGGAGTTCACCCAGATAGACTGCGAGATGTCCTTCGTGGAGCGCGACGATGTGCTGGAAATGTTCGAGGGCATGATCAAGACCCTCTTCCACAACGTGCTGGGCAAGGACTTCACCGGGCCGTTCTATAAGATGCCCTACTCCGAGGCCATGGACTCATACGGCTCGGACAAGCCGGATATCCGCTTCGGCATGAAACTGCATGAGATTACATCCCTGGCCAAGGGACATAACTTCCCTGTCTTCGACTCAGCTGAGTATGTGGGCGGTATTGCCGTTCCCGGATGCGCCGGATACTCCCGCAAGCAGACCGACGAGCTGACCGAGTGGGTAAAGCGTCCCCAGATAGGTGCCAAGGGTCTGGTCTACATCAAGTGCAATGAGGACGGCACCTTCAAGTCCTCGGCCGACAAGTTCCTCACTTCCGACGACCTGGCCGCCATGGCCGCAGCCGTCGAGGCTCAGAAGGGCGACCTGATCCTGATTCTCGCCGGAGCACGGAACAAGATGCGCACGGCCCTCGGCTCCCTGCGTATCGAGATGGGTAACCGTCTGGGCCTGCGCGACCCGAAGGTATTCGCCCCCCTGTGGGTAGTGGACTTCCCCCTGCTGGAGTGGGACGACGAGACATCCCGCTTCTACGCCATGCACCATCCCTTCACTGCTCCCAAGCCCGAGCATCTGGACTGGTTCTACAGTGACAGGAAGGAAGACTTAGAGCGCGTGTGCGCCAATGCCTACGACTTCGTGCTCAACGGCACCGAGGTAGGCGGCGGTTCCATCCGTATCCACGATTCCAAGATACAGGAGCGTATGTTCGAGGTCCTCGGCTTCAGTCATGAGGACGCCGACTACCGCTTCGGCTTCCTGATCAACGCCTTTAAGTACGGCGCTCCCCCTCACGGAGGCATCGCTTTCGGCTTCGACCGCTTCTGCGCCCTCTTCGGCGGACAGGAGAGCATCCGCGACTTCATCGCATTCCCCAAGAACAATCAGGGCCGCGACATGATGCTCGACGCTCCTTCCCGCATCGACCAGGTGCAGATGGACGAGCTCTTCCTGCAGAGTACTTTTAAGGAAGAGAAGTAATTTTATAATTTTTTCAAAAATTTAAAAACAGAAAATATGTCACTCGAACAACAGATACAGTCCGACATCAAGGCGGCAATGGTCGCCAAGGACAAGGTGGCTCTCGCGGCCACCCGTGCGGTGAAGGCCGCAATCCTCCTCGCCAAGACCTCCGAGGGGGGAGCCAAGGACAGCCTCGAGGACTCCGAGGTGGTCAAGATAGTCCAGAAACTCGTGAAACAGCGCAAGGAAAGCGCGGAGATCTACTCCCAGCAGAACCGTCAGGACCTGGCGGACAATGAGCTGGCGGAGGCCGCCGCAATGGAGAAATACCTCCCGGCCGCCCTCTCCGAGGCTCAGGTCGAGGAGGCCGTCAAGGTCATCATCGCCGAGACCGGCGCCTCATCCATGGCCGACATGGGCAAGGTGATGGGCGTAGCCACCAAGAAACTCGCCGGCCAGGCTGACGGCCGCCTGATCTCCGCCATCGTCAAGAAGCTGCTCGCGCAGTAAATTATGGTAGATATTAAAATGACGACCGGTCTCCGTTTCAGAGGCCGGTCGTTTTATGTGATGAGGTTACAATCGGTCAGAGCTTCTTGTAGGTGATGGTGCCGGTGGCCTGGTTGGTGGGCATGACGAGGACTTCGGCAATCTGCATGTACTCGGGGGCGCTGGCGGCGAACCATGCCACTTCGGCGATGTCGGCTCCGGTCAGGGGGCGGATGCCCTTGTAGACGCTGTCGGCCTTGGCCTTGTCACCGCGGAAGCGCACGACGGAGAAATTGGTCTCCACAAGGCCGGGCTTGATGTTGGTGACTCTCAGCGGAGTGTCCACGAGGTCGATGCGGAGGCCGTCGGAGAGGGCCTTCACTGCGGCCTTGGTGGCACAGTACACGCTGCCTCCGGGATAGGCGGCGTCACCGGCGATGGAGCCGAGGTTGATGATGTGGCCGCGTCCGCGCTCGACCATGCCGGGCACTACGAGGCGGGTCATCGAGAGCAGGCCGCGGATGTTGGTGTCGAGCATGATGTCCCATTCGTCGAGGTTGCCCTCATGCTCCTTGTCCACTCCGAAGACGAGGCCGGCGTTGTTGATGAGCACGTCGATGTTCTTCCATTTGCCTTCAAGGGAACCAAGGGCAGCGATGATCTGGTCCCGGTAGCGGACGTCGAAGGGCAGGACGAGGGCGTCGGCTCCCAATCCGGCCAGCTCGGCCTTCAGGGCCTCTCCCTTCTCGGGCTTGCGGCAGTTGATGATGATGTCATAGCCGCCTGCTGCGAACTTTTTCGCGCAGGCCTCGCCGATACCGCTTGTGGCACCGGTGATAAGTGCGATTTTTCTTTCCATATTGTCTTTATTGTCTGTTGTTGATTATTGTCCAATATCCTCCTTTGTCAGAGCCTGTACGGCTGATCAGTCCAATCTGTCTTAGTCTTGCGAGGTCCCGCTGTACAGTCCTCTCCGTGCTGTCGAGCCGCTGTGCGAGTTGTGAGGCGGACAGCCTGGGCTCCTGCCGCAGCAGTTCTATTATTCTATTCTGTCTGTCGTTTAGATTTTCTACGACATTACTTACGACGTCATCTGTGACATTTTCTACGACATCGGATCTGTCGGTAAATTTCCAATATCCTCCTTTGTCAGAGCCGTTACGGCTGATTATTCCGAGGTATCTCAGTCTTGCCAAGTCCCGCTGTACGGTTCTCAATGTGCTGGAGACCTGCTGGGCGAGTTGTGATGCGGACAGCGTGGGTTCCTGCCGGAGCAGCTTTATTATTCTCTTTTGTCTGTCGTTTAGATTTTCTACGACATTACTTGCGACATTTTCTACGACGTCATCTGTGGCGTTTA
>DVHI01000050.1 GCA_018712275.1 Candidatus Coprenecus avistercoris
ATGAGGTGCTCATAGGTCAGAAACGGATATCCGAGGTAACACTTGACACAGAGATCAAGGATCTCAAGATAGTTCCGTCCCACATCAACCTGGTGGGTGCCGAGATCGAGCTCATCAACGAAGAGAATAAAGAACTGGCCATGAAACAGGCCATAAGCGAGGTTCTGGACCAGTATGAATACGTCATCATAGACTGTCCTCCGTCCCTGGGCCTGATTACTGTCAACGGACTCACAGCCGCGGACTCAGTAATCATCCCCGTACAGACAGAATTCTTCGCCCTCGAGGGGCTGGGCAAGCTGCTCAACACCATCAAGCTCATCCAGACACAGCTCAACCCCGGCCTGAAGATCGAGGGATTCCTGCTGACGATGTTTGACGGACGTCTCAGGCTGGCCAACCAGGTAGTAGAGGATGTACGGCACCACTTCGGCAATATGGTATTCAACACTGTCATCCAGAGGAACGTCCGCCTGAGCGAAGCGCCATCACACGGCAAGCCGGTGATCCTGTACGATGCCATATCCGCCGGCACCAACAACTACCTCAACCTGGCCAAGGAGATAATCGCTAAAAACTCATAATAAGACATGTCAAATAAAAGAGCAGCACTAGGTAAGGGACTCGGAGCACTGATTTCCGGGCTGGACCAGACAGGAACGGCTCCGGCGGCGGGTACGGCTTCGGTACGGACTCCGGCCGCGGTTCCGGCACTTGCATCCATCAATGAGATACCAGTGGACAAGATTTCAGCCAATCCCTACCAGCCCCGCAGCAATTTCGATGAACAGGCGCTCGCCGAACTGACCGACTCCATCCGCCAACTGGGTATCATCCAGCCCATCACTGTACGTAAGATAGGTCTCCGCTACCAGATTATAAGCGGAGAACGCCGGTTCAAAGCTGCCAAAGCCGCCGGACTGGAGACTATTCCCGCCTATATCAAGGAGACCGATGACCAGGGCATGCTGGAAATGGCCATAGTGGAAAACATCCAGAGGGAGGATCTGGATGCTATAGAAGTGGCGCTCAGCTTCCAAAGACTGATGGACGAATGCCATCTGACGCAGGATTCCATGGCTGACAAGGTAGGCAAGAAACGTGCTACGGTAGCCAACTACCTCCGTCTGCTCAAACTGCCAGCCGAGATTCAGGTATGCATCCGCGACAAGAAGATATCCATGGGGCATGCAAAAGCCATTCTCTCCCTCACCGAGCCGGAAGTACAGCTTGGCCTCTGCGACGAGATTGTCCGCAAAGGGCTCTCTGTCAGAGCTGCCGAAGCAAAAGCCCAGGCCATCCTTAAAAAAGCCGCCGCACCGAACGGAGGGCAGAAAGAGGAGGAGAAACCGATGGCTGAGCTTCCGGACTCCTATTACAGAGTACTGGAAATAGTGGGCAAATATTTTGGGAACAACATAAGTCTCAAGAGGTCAGAGCAAGGTAAAGGCAGCATCACGATCCAGTTCTCATCCGACGCAGAAGTGGAATCATTTTTGAAAGCGATAGAGGGAATTAACTAACAATACAGGTAAAAACAGGTGCGGAAGACAGTACTAATAGCATTGCTGCTCATTCTCCTACCAGCAGGCAGCCTGTCGGCGCAGTTCGCCACAGGAGGACTGGGAGGAGGCTCATCATCCTCAGGCAGCTCATCGTCCTCCGACAGCACCTATCAGTCATACACCCTCAAACGCTATTTCAGTTCCCTGTCCCACAAGGACACTATGTCCATAGGCTGGATGCTGGGCGGCTCTGTGATTCTTCCGGGAACGGCCCAGATATACAACGGAGACTATTGGAAACTGCCGGTCATCTACGGCGGAATAGGCGGAATGCTGGGCGGAGGCTTCTACTACAACTCCCAGTTCAAAAAGACCGGAAGCGATTCGGACCGTATGGCCCGCAACCTGTTCTTTATAGGCGCTGCTGCCTTCTACTGGGGGCATCTGCTGGATGGAGCCGCCAGCTACAAATCATACCGAAGCCATCTGCCTGGCAGGGCCACCATATACTCTGCCCTTCTGCCGGGACTGGGACAGATATACAACAAGGAATACTGGAAGCTGCCCATCTACTACGGCGGTCTGGCGGCCGCAGGTTACTTCTGGTACTACAACGACCTGCAATATAAGCGGTTTCAGGAGAACTACCGTCAGGCCACTACGCCAGGAGGCCATTACGAAGGCAGCCTGTCGGTCGAGAATCTCCAGTACTACAGGGACTACTACCGCCGTTACAGAGACTACTCCATAGTAGCGACAGTGGTAGTATACCTGCTTCAAGTCATAGATGCCGATGTCTTCGCGACCATGAATGAATTCGATGTCAACCAGAACATCAGCATGAACGTAGAGCCGGCCGTCATCGAGCCCCTGAACTACGAGTTTACAACCAATTACGCATCTGTCGTCCCGGCCGGAAGCGCTGTCGGGGTACAGATGAAATTCAAATTCTAATAAAAAGAGTTACGAGATGAAGAGAGTACTGACACTTATCCTATTGTCACTGAGCACACTTTCCCTCGCCGCAGCTGTGCCGGACGGCCCCGAAAAAGACGGCAAGCCTGCCAAGGACAGGCACAAATACACCATAACCCTGGGAGCCAACACCTTATCCAAGAAAAACCTTAAGAAAGAACGGGACTCTCTCCTGCGGGCCAACGCCCTGCTGCAGCTACAGATAGACAGCCTCTACCAGATAAACGAGAGCCTGTCCATGGAAGACGTGCCGGAAGCCGGCAGCAGTGACTCCATTAATCCGGGCTTCATCGAGATGACCGGCCTGAACGAGTTTGCCCCTACAGACACTGTTCCTGTATCCGTAGACTCCCTGCTCAGCCTCTGGTATCAGCGCAGGAACCTCAACCTTATGGAGATGGAGCCCTCGGACATAGACACCATCGTCATGACCTCAGATATTCCCGACTCCGTATACATCGACCGCCTCCAAAAGCTCAATTCCTTCATCTCCGTACCTTACAACAGCATCATCCGCAACCACATCATCTACTACACCCAGAGGATGCCGGACAAGATGGAGCGTATCCTGGGCCTGTCCGCCTACTACATACCCATCTTCGAGGAGATTTTCGACAAGTACGACCTGCCCCTGGAGCTCACCGCCATGGCCGTCATCGAATCCGCCCTCAACGCCAAGGCAGTATCCCGTGCCAGAGCCAAGGGCATGTGGCAGTTCATGTACTCCACCGCACGGCGCTACGGTCTGACCATCAATTCCTACGTCGACGAGCGGTTCGACCCCATAGCCTCGGCGGACGCAGCTGCAAGATACCTGCGGGACTCCTACCTCATCTTCGGTGACTGGAACCTCGCCATAGCCTCCTACAACTGCGGAGCCGGCAACGTCAACAAGGCAATCCGCCGCTCCGGAGGCTCCAAGGACTTCTGGGAGATCTACCCCTTCCTGCCCCGCGAGACCCGCGGCTACGTCCCCTCCTTCTTCGCCGCCCTCTACGCCATGAAGTACTACAAGGAGCACAACCTCACTCCCGACTACATCCCCATGCCGCCGCATACAGACACCCTGAAGATCAACAAGATGCTCCACTTCGAGCAGATCGCCCACTACACCGGCGCCAGCATTGAGGAGCTCCGCACCCACAACCCCCAGTACCTCCACGACATCATCCCCGGCACCGAGAAGGAGTACATCCTGCAGCTCCCCTACCAGTACACCAACTCCTTCATCGACCACGAGGCCGAGATCTACGCCTACAACGACTCGGTGTATTTCAATCCCGCCGCCCTCAAGAAGATCCAGCAGGGAGTCTCTGCCGACGCAGCCCGCATCACTCACCGCGTCAAGAGCGGTGAGACCCTCAGCCATATCGCACTGCGCTACGGAGTATCGGTACGCAATATCCAGAGATGGAACGGCATCGGCACCCGCATCCGCGTAGGCCAGAGGCTGGTCATCTACACCAACAACCGCGGCCCTGCAGCCACGTCCTCCAAGAGCTCCGGCAGCAGCGCCAAGCCCGCCACTTCTGTATCCGACGGATATATAGTGTACACCGTCCGCTCCGGAGACAACCTCTGGGACATCTCCCGCAAGTTCAGCGGCGTGACCATGAACGACCTCATGGAACTCAACGGCCTGAGCAAGAACAGCAAGATCTACCCGGGCAAGAAGCTCCGCATCAAAAAGGCAGAGTAAGCTGGAGCCGTACGCCCAGGTCATCCCCCGACGGGTCGTCGAAATACTTCGTCGCCGAGCATTTCAGGAAAATATTCAGCCATCTGACGGGCCTGTAAGTCACCACGGCATACAGGCCCGTTCCCTTGCCGTAGTATGCCGGCACGGAGAAAGTCCCGGGCGCGTCCCGCTCGTAGCAGTATATCCGAGCATCCCAGTCCTCGGCACAGAAGAGCGTGGCCCGCAGACTCACCCGCCACCTCCCCGAAGGCGAGGTATATCCCCCCTCCTGATAGACCAGTCCTCCGAAAGAGCTCCCGCCGGCACTGCTCCCCTCCAGCCGGGTAGAGGCCGCGAAGCCCGTCTCCCCGCCGAAACTGTACCCCAGGCGCAGCCGGAGCAGACGGGTACCCCTTCCGTCATCATAGGTTCCGCTCACCTTGAGGAACAATGCGTGCGTCCCGGAGACAGTCCACCCGCACTCCACCGCCCCCTTCAGGGAGGAGGAAGGCTCCCGCACCCCGAACCTGGCCCAGGGAAAATGAGTGTATTCCAATGATGCGGCGACCGTCACATCCCGGCAGGGCGACCAGCGGAGGGCCGCCGAGACCCCGTGCTCATTGTTCACATTGCTGCGGCAGTACGCTCCGGCATGGGTGGCGATGTAGCGGGGAGAATAGTAGCGGTAGAGCAGCGAAGCTTCCAGCGAGGAGGACAGCGGGCAGGCGGCTCCCGTGATGCCGGCAAAGGCCCCGCCGAAGTCCAGGGCCGCCTCCCCGAAGACCCGCAGCCCCCTGAGGGAGATGAGCCAGTCCAGGGAGGCATTGCCCCACCACCCGTCATAGCGCAGATGCTCGTTGTAATAGGAGGTGCGGCGGCCGTCCAGACGGTCGTAGCGGTAGACAGCGGCAGTGACTCCGGCCTTCAGCCAGGAGCAGCGCCAGGACACATTGCCACCCAAGACCTCTTCCCTCAGGGCATTCCTGGCCTCCCGGAGAGCGTCCGTATCGTGGATACCGTCCTCCGGCTTGGTGACGAAGTAATCCCCCTCGACCCTCGCATCCTGACCGTTATTGGAATAAAATACAGACGCTTCCACCCCCTCCGGAAAGGCTACTGTCGCACCCGCTCCGTGGAAATAGCGGTTCTCGTCCGAAGAGGTATAGGGGCGCACCCCCGCCTCCCGCCGGACCGCCGCCGAGGGAGAGGACAGGCCGGAGAGGGAGAAGGAGTTCCACAGCACCAGCCCCTGCCCGAAACGGAGGGAATAGTCCCCGACGACGGCCGACACCAGCCTCCAGCGTCCGTCCCGGGAGAGAGGCAGGTCCGCTGCACTGACGTGCACGGAGTAAAAATCCGGGAAGCCCTTCTCCCCCCGGTCGCTCTCCAAAGTCGCGCCGGCGGAGAAATGCTCCCCCAGTTCCATGCGGTACTTGGCATACAGCGGAACCGGCAGTCCATCCGCATCCTCCCCTTCCCTTTCCAGAAGGTATCTGGTCCTTAGGGTCAATCTGCCCGAGAAGCGCAGCGGCATCCTCCCTTCCTCCGGAAGTCCCCCGGCTCCCGTTCCGGCTCCGAAGGTCACGAACGGCAGGATCTCCTCCACCGCGGCGGCGTCGAACCCGTCTACCAGAGCCAGCTCCCCGGCCGAGGCCACCGGTCCGAACTCCCGGCGGTACTCCAGCAGGCTGACCACCATGAACGGAGTCAGCAGAGGGAAGGCCTCCAGAGCCTCCCGGTCCGCTGTGCTGAGATCCAGCGGCCTGCGGGTCAATTCCATAAAATACTCCGCGAGAGCCTCGGGATCCCCTCCTCCGTCCTCGCACTGTGTCTCTATCAGGCGGACTATCCCGCCGGGCAGTTCCTGGGCCTCCAGAGGGCTGCCGGACAGCAACAAAAAAGCCGCCCCGAGAAGGGCGGCCCCTGATTTTATCACTGTCTTCCCTTCGTTTCTCCTGCACAACATGTTTATCTGATTTTAAGGTTGTCGTCTACATGGTCATTCGTCCACTTTGAACTTGTATTTTATCTCCCGCAGTTCTTTGTTGGCCTTCTCTATCTTCGAGGCCAGGTCCTGCTTGAAGGCTACGACTTTCTCCATGACGGCCGGATCGCCGGCGGCCAGGATCTGCGCGGCCAGGATGGCGGCGTTCTTGGCTCCGTCCAGAGCGACTGTCGCCACGGGTATGCCTGAGGGCATCTGCAGGATGGAGAGGATCGAGTCCCAGCCGTCGATGGAGTTGGAGGACTTGATCGGCACTCCTATCACGGGGACGGGAGTGTAAGCGGCGATGACACCCGGGAGATGGGCTGCTCCGCCGGCTCCGGCGATGATGACCTTGATGCCCCGCTCCTTCGCGGCAGTAGCGAACTGCATCACCTGTACGGGGACTCTGTGAGCCGAGAGGGCATTGATTTCAAAGGGTATTTCCATAGAATCGAGGAACTCCGCGGCAGCCTTCATCACCGGCATGTCCGAGGTGCTTCCCATGATGATAGATACGAGTGGTTTCATGTCTTGTTTCAGTTAGATTGTCCGATGGCAAATTTAATCAGAAAAAACGTCATTTCTCCATTTTTTGACGTACTTTTGCATCATGGACAGGATAAAACTTCACGACAAGTATTTCAAGCTTTTCATTCCCAATGAGAAGATAGAGGCGGCCATCCGTCAGACCGCCGGACGCATCAACAACGATTTCCGCGGCTGTACCGAGCCCCCCGTATTCCTGAGCGTGCTCAACGGCTCCTTCATGTTCACCGCCTCGCTCATGAAATACATCGACTTCCAGTGCGAGCTGTCATTCGTCAAGCTCTCCTCCTACTGCGGCACCGCCTCCACCGGCCAGGTCAAGCAGCTCATCGGAGTGTCCGACAGCCTCAGGGGCCGCCGCGTCATCATCGTGGAGGACATCGTGGACTCGGGCAAGACGATTACCGAGATGTACGCCATGCTCAAGGACATGGGCGTGGAGGACATCCGGGTCTGCACCCTCTTCCTCAAGCCTGCCGCCTACAAGGGTAGCGTCAGCATCGACTACCACGCCATGGAGATAGGCAACGAGTTCATAGTCGGCTTCGGCCTGGACTACGATCAGCTCGGACGGCAGTACCCCGACATCTACATCGTCGACTAACCTTTTAACATCAGATACACATCATGAAATACTACATTCTTTTCGGTCCTCCGGGAGCCGGCAAAGGCACCCAGGCCAAACAGATCGTCGAGAAATACCATTATCTTCACCTCTCCACCGGAGACCTCCTGCGTCAGGAGATGGCCGCCGGCACAGAGCTCGGCAAGAAGGCCGCAGAGCTCATCAACCGCGGTGACCTCGTACCCGACGAGGTGGTCGAGGGCATGATCCGCAACAAGATAGCCTCCAACCGGGACGTTGCCGGCTTCCTCTTCGACGGCTTCCCCCGCACCATCGCCCAGGCCGAGGCCCTCGACGCCATGCTCACAGAGTTCGGCGGCAAGGTCGACGCAGTCCTCTCCCTCACCCTCCCCGACGAGCTCGTCTACGAGCGCATCCTGCACCGCGCCCAGATCGAGGGCCGCAAGGACGACACCGACCGCAGCATCATAGAGAACCGCATAGCCACCTACCACGACAAGACCGAGCCCCTGATCACCTACTACAAGGGCCACGGCAACTACCGCGAAATCGAGGGCAACGACACCATAGAGAATGTCTTCGCAGCCCTCTGCGGCATACTCGACGAGTAAACCGGATATATCCGCTTAAGAGACGCAGACCGGCGCGGACCGCTCAACGGGTGCCGCGCCGGTTATATTATTCCACCTTCCAGCCTTCGATACGGCGGGTCGCAGTGGAAAAATTGATTCCTATCTTGAAGATTTTCCGGCCCTTTTCGGCTATAAAAGGCCATTCATACCCCCTGGACACTATCTGATCCAGAGCATTGTCCGGGTCCTTGTCCCGCTTGAGTTCGATAACGTAAACGTATTTCTCTGTCTGTATCAGGATATCGATGCGCCCGTTTGAGGTATGCCGCTCCACCTCCACACGCTGGCCCAGCAGCTTCAGAAAGACATACATAGTGTTCTGCATGTACAGTTCGGCCTTGCCCTGTACCTGGTAGTCGTTGTCGGCCATGAAAGCCTTCAGACGCTGCAGGAACATATCTATGTCACCCTCACGCAGGTCCTTGGCGAAACGGTTCACAGAAAATTCCGACACCTCTTCCTCCTTCGGGATGTACAGCTGCGCCAGGCTCTCCGTGAAGCCGTTCTCCACCTCCTTGTTGGGATAGCCGAGCAGGTACTCGTCGGTATCGCGGAAGTACTCCTTGATAGTCAGATAGCCGGTCTGGTAGAGCAGGGTTACGGGTGAGATATGCTCGGCGTTGGTGCCGGTGAGTATCTGCGGACGGACGTGATCGAGTGTAAGTTCATTTAGACTGAGGTTTTCCCTCATCAGATAAGACACTAAGAACGAAGGGGTAGCCGTTGCATACCAGTACTCACCGAACTCTCTGTCCGCAAGAGCTGTCAACAGACTGTAAGGATTGTACATCCCAGTGCACTCCGAACAGAATCTATAACCGTCATAAAGCTGCTTTAATCTATTATAGCAATCTTCTGTGTCCAGTCCATGCGCTGCTGCCATTTCACAGACTCCTTCGTTCAGATACTCTTTCAGTTCTTTCTCTGATATACCGCATATTGAAGCGTATTTCCGGCTCATCGAGATATCACGCAGGTTATTTAATCCACTGAATATACTCATGTGTCCGATACGGGACACCCCGGTCAGAAATCCGAAGCGGATCTTGTCATCCTGCGTCTTTATGACACTGTAAAATCCCTGCAAGGTGCTGCGGAAATAATCCCGGAGTTCCTTATTTCCAAGATTATCCACTATCGGCTTCTCGTATTCATCCACCAGCACCACCACCTTGCATCCTGTACGACGCGCAGCGCATGTGATTACCTCATCGAAACGGGTCGCAAACGTCTGATACACATTCTTCACGCCATAGAGTGCCTCCCACTCCGCAAGTACTTGAGACAGCTTGTTGTCCAAGTCCTCCCGTGTATTGTATGACGCCCCTCCAAGATCCAGCCTGAGCACAGGATGCACTTTCCACTCCTTCTCCAGTCCCTCAACAGCCAGCCCCCCGAACAATTCCTTTCTCCCCCGGAAATAAGCCTCCATCGTAGACAGCAGCAGACTCTTCCCGAACCTCCGCGGACGGCTCAGGAAATAATACTTTCCCTCATCGGCCAGGCGGAAGACATACTCCGTCTTGTCCACATACACATATCCGCCCGTGCGGATCTCCTCGAATGTCTGTACTCCTATCGGGTATTTCAGCATAAGCGTTCCTCCTCTGATTTGTCAAGGCAAAGTTAATCATTCCGGCGGAAAATAAAAATCCCTCAATGAGTGATGTTTTTCGAAAAAACCGTCACTCATTGAGGGATTATCATT
>DVHI01000051.1 GCA_018712275.1 Candidatus Coprenecus avistercoris
AGTGGGTGACGGTGGGGGTGACGATGGAGTGAAGGGCAATACTGGTGGTTGAGAATATGCGCGTTTATATGGAAAAAGAGTATATTTGCAAGTTGCAATAACTTTCGACGGAAAAACGGAATATAACGGAATACGATGAAGATAAATGAAATACTCAGGAAGGCCCTGCCGTATGTGCTTATCGTGGTGGGGTTTGTAGTGATTGCGTATGCCTATGCGCCTCAGGTGCTGCAGGGCAAGGTGGTGAATCAGGCGGATATATCCTCCTGGAAGGGGATGTCGCACGAGATTGTGGAGTGGAATGATGGGCATCCGGACGATCCGGCGCTTTGGACGGGGTCGATGTTCGGCGGCATGCCGGCTACTCAGATATCAGTGCCGTACAAGGGTGACGCGACGACTCCGCTCTACGACCTGCTGTTCTGGGGCGAGCGTCCGCCCAGCTATCTGATCATCTCGCTGCTCGGAGGCTTCCTGCTGTTCCTGGCCTTCGGGGTCAATCCATGGCTTTCGGCGGTCGGGGCCATTGCGGTGACTTTCTGTTCCTACAACATGCAGATCATCCAGGTCGGCCACAACACCAAGATGGTGGCCATAGCCTTCATGCCCTGGGTGCTGGCGGCTCTGGTATATGCCTACAGACGCAAGGCCCTCCTCGGTGCGGTATTCTTCGCCCTCGCCCTGAGCTTCCAGATCAAGGCCAATCATCCGCAGATTACCTACTATCTGGCATTCATCGTACTCGGCTACGCTATCGCGGAGTTCTGCGGGGCAGTGGCTGCTCAGAGGAAAATGGAGCGGGCTCCGTTCCTGAGCACTCCGGTAGGCCGCTGGCTCATGGCCTCTGTCCTGGTGCTGGTCGGCGGACTGCTCGGCATTGCCACCAACGCCAACAAGCTCCTGCCCACCTACGAGTATGCCGAGTACACCATGCGCGGCGGCTCGGAGCTGACCCACGACGAGCACAACCAGACCGGCGACGGCCTCAAGCTGGACTACGCCACTGCCTGGTCCTACGGCATAGAGGAAACCCTCAACCTGCTTATACCCAATCTTAACGGCGGCTCCTCCTCCGGCGAGCTCTCCCGCGATTCCGAGACATTCAAGGCCCTGCAGTCCTACGGGGTCAATGCCGAGTCCATGCGCAAGGGCATGCCCCTGTACTGGGGCCCCCAGCCCTTCACCGCCGGCCCGATGTACCTCGGTGCCGTCTCCCTCTTCCTCTTCGTCCTAGGCCTCTGCGTCATCCGCGGCCGCTACAAATGGTGGATAGCGGGAGTCTCGGTTCTCGCCCTGCTGCTGGCCTGGGGCTCGCATTTCATGTGGTTCTCCGAGCTGTTCTTCAAGTATGCCCCTATGTACAATAAGTTCCGCACCGTCTCGATGATTCTGGTCATCCTCCAGGTGACCGTCCCGCTGATGGGTATTCTCGGGGTCAATGCCGCCCTTTTCGGCAAGGAGCCTCTCCCGGAGAAGAAGATAAAGAACGGGCTGCTGACCGCCCTCGGCGTGACGGGCGGCATATCTCTGCTGTTCGCCCTCTTCCCGGGCCTGGCGGGCGATTTCTCCTCCGCAACGGACGCCGCAGTGTTCGGAGGCAATGAGCAGCTCATCCGAGCCCTCCAGGACGACCGCCGCGGTCTCCTCCGCGCCGATGCCTTCCGCTCGCTGATCTTCATCCTCCTGACGGCAGGAGTGTTCTTCGCGGCATGGAAACGGAAGCTGAAGGCTCTTCCGGCAGTGGCTGTTATCGGCGTTCTGCTGCTCGTAGACCTCTGGGGAGTGGACAAGCGATATCTGAACAAGGAGCATTTTGTCACCGTGCGCAATTTCGACGCCCAGTTCAATCCCCGTCCGGTGGACAACGCCATACATCAGGACAGCGACATCTCGTACCGTGTCCTGGACTTGAGTGTCAATACCTTCAACGACGCTATCGTCAGCTACCACCACAAGACCATAGGCGGATACAGCCCTGCCAAGCTCCAGCGGTATCAGGATCTGATAGATTTCCATATCGCTCCGGAGATGAGCCGCCTGGCTTCGGATATCAATGCCGTCATCCCCACGGCCTCCACAATCGCCGATCTGGAGGAAGGCCTGCAATACTATCCTGTCCTGGCCATGCTCAACACCAAGTATATCGTCATCGACGGCAACAGCTATCCGCTGACCTACGGACAGCGTCTGGGCAATGCCTGGTTCGTGGAGCGCTCCCGCACCGCACCGACGGCTGATGCGGAGATGGCCGCACTCGGGCAGATTGACCCCGGAAAGGAGGCCGTCATCTTCGACGCGCAGGCCGCTGAGGGTACTGCTGCCGAATATCCCGGTGCCGCGGAGGGAAGCATTGTACTGAAGGAATACAGTCCCAACCGTCTGAGCTACGAAGTCTCCGCCGCTGCCCGCGGACTGGCTGTCTTCAGCGAGATATACTACCCTGCCGGATGGAGGGCATTCATAGACGGAGAGGAGGTTCCCATCCTCCGTGCCGACTACACCCTCCGCGCCCTGCTGATAGACGAGGGGAGCCACGAGGTGGAATTTGTCTACGACCCCGGCTCTTTCACCATAGGCAGGAACATTTCCCTTGCATCCTCGCTGGTCATTATCCTGGCTCTGGCCGGATGCATACTTTATTCATTTTTCTACGGACATAAGAAAAGACAACCCCGATGACCCCGCATAAAGACAGGCTGGTCTCTCCCGGCTACTGCTTCATCCTCGCAGCGAACTTCCTGCTGTATTTCGGCTTCTATCTGCTGATGCCTGTTTTTCCGTTTTATCTGGTCGAAGAGTTCGGAGTCTCCGAGGGGGCCGTGGGAGCGATTCTCGCCTGCTACACGATAGCCGCTCTGGCCGTCCGTCCGTTCTCGGGCTACCTGCTGGACAGTTTTGCCCGCAAGCCGCTGTACCTGATAGCATTTTTAGTATTTACCCTGATATTCGGAGGCTATATCGTCACCGGGACTGTGCTGATGTTCATCGTCCTGAGGATAGTGCACGGTTTCTCGTTCGGGACAGTCACCGTGGCGGGCAACACCATCGTCATAGACATCACGCCCTCGTCGCGCAGGGGGGAGGCCGTGGGCTACTACGGTCTGGCCAACAACATAGCCATGTCCCTCGGCCCGATGACCGGTCTGTTCATGCACGACCACGTGTCGTTTGACATCATCTTCATCACCGCCCTGGGCTGCTGTATGGCCGGCCTTATCTGCGCCTGCTGCATCAGAACGCCCAGGAAGCAGCCGGTTCCGCGCACGGCCATTTCCCTGGACCGTTTCATACTGCTCAAGGGCATCCCCCTGGGCATAGACCTGCTGCTGCTCTCTATACCCTACGGCATGACCACTACCTACGTGGCGATGTACGCCAAGCACATGGGTATCACAGGAGGTACGGGACTGTTCTTCACCTGCATGGCCGTCGGTCTGGCCGTGTCCCGTCTGTTCTCGGGCAAACAGGTGGACCGCGGTCACATCACGGAGGTGATACACATCGCGTTCTATCCGGTGATACTGTGCTTCCTGAGTCTCTTCCTGTGCGAGAGGGTGGCGCCCCATTCGATACGGGCGGCGGAGATCATGCTTTATACCACGGCACTGGTGCTCGGAGCCGGCTTCGGTACGATGTTTCCGGCCTTCAACACCATGTTCGTCAACCTCGGCCGGCACGACCAGCGCGGCACGGCTACATCGACCTATCTCACCTCGTGGGACATAGGCATCGGTATCGGTCTGGTATTAGGAGGAATTATAGGGGAGCGTCTGTCTTTCTCCTACGCCTACCTGACAGGAGCTTTCCTAAGCCTCGTTTCCCTGCTCGGCTTCGTTTTCTACGCGGCTCCCCATTTCCACCGGAACCGGGTGGAGTAGGCATGATCATCGGCAGGAAGATAATCAGCGCGACGTAGGAGAAGAGCATGCCGCCCATGGTGCCGATGGCGAAGGCAAACCAGAAGACCTCTTCCTTACCGTCGAGCAGGAAGGGCACGAGACCCAGCACTGTGGAGAGGATGGTCAGCGATATCGGGATGATCTTGTGGTTGTAGGCCCGGATGAAACTGCGGCGGTGGGCCGGCATGCGGTTGTACTCGTTGACGATGTAGATGCCGGCGTTGACCACGATGCCCGCGAGCATGATCATGGACGCGAAGCCGCCCTGGTCGAAAGTAGTCTCTGTGAGGCGGAAGGCCAGGAAAATGCCTATGAACGAGACGGGTATGAGCGAGATGATGGCCAGCGGCTGCAGCAGGGACTCGAAGAGCACGGCGCATATCATGTAGATGATCACCACTATCAGCACGAGCAGTATCCACTGGTTCTTGGCCTTCTGCATCCAGTCGTACTGGGGGGAGGAGGCCTTGAAGCCTATCGGGAGGACGGAGGAGTTGAGCCGCTCGATTTCGGACTCCATGAGGCGTTCCTCGAGCTTGTAGGAGCCGATGAAGTTGTAGCGGACGCAGAGGATGTACTCCTGGTCCTGGCGGAAGATATTGTTGCCGGAGTTGCGGCTGTCTATAGAGCCTATCTCGGCGAAACGGATGTCCGTGCTGTCTATCCGGATGTATTCGTTGGCCAGGTGCCATACGTCGAAGTTCTCGGTGTCGTCCGATATCAGACGGACGTCCATCCTCGTCCCGTAATCGCCCGGCGTGCTGCCTACGTACTGGGAGAAGAGCCTTTCGCTCAGGGCGCTGAATGCGGATACGGGGCTGATGCCGTAGAGTGAGAGGTTGTCGTAGTCGTAGGTTATCAGGTACTCGCGGCTGCCCTCGGAGGAGGAATAGTAGTAGTTCTCCGGACCTTCGATGCTCAGGTCCGAGACTCTCGGGTTGGCGGAAAGCCGCTCCACGAGGTCCTCGCAGAAGCCGTAGAGGATATCGTAGTTGTATCCCGAGAGGATGATGTTGCCGTTGCGGTAGGTCGCTCCGCCTATGTAGTTGGAGAAGTTCTGGTCGTTGATGCCGTAGACGCTCCAGTTGGCTCCGCCGTAGTCTATGGCCTTGCGGATGACCTGCTGCTTGAGTACGGCCGGGAAGGAGGTACGGTTGACGTCATCGTGGAACTCCACGGAGATGCTGCCCCTGTCGTAGGATGTAATCGAGGTGCGGAACAGCTTGATCTCATCGAACCCGGCCAGGAAGTTCTCCATGTAGACAATTATCTCATTGAGCTGCTGGACGGAGCAGCCCTCGGGCATGCCGGCGCTGATGTACAGCACGGGCCGTTCTGGCTGGCGGAACATCGATGCGAAGCCGTCCAGGCTCTTACGGAAGAGCATGAATGAGCCTCCGAAGGCGAGGAGGAAGAAGAGGATGACGGCCCAGTTGAATTTCTTTACATAGAAGATGAACCGTGCGTAGCTCTGGGAGAAGCGCACTATCTTCCTGCGGCGCCGGATGGAGAACGCGATGCTCTCGGACTTCACCGGCAGGTAGTCGAGCAGGGCCGGCACGAAGAACAGGGCTGTGACCATCGATACGCTCAGATTGATGATGATGACAGTGGAGAAATCCGCCAGTATGCGCTTCTGCTCCTCCGGCAGGAAGAATATCACGGCCAGCGAGCCTATGGTAGTGAGCAGGGCGGCGAGTATCGCGAGGAACACCTTGCGGTCCCGGTAGTAGGAGTAGTGCGAGACCATGATGATGGAGTTGTCGATGATGATGCTCAGCGATATCGATATGCCGGCCAGGGAGTAGATGTGTATGTCGATGTCCAGCAGGACGTAGAATATGCAGGCCACTATGAGGTTGACCAGCAGGGTCAGTCCTATCAGGAAGGTGTACCGGAGGCTGAATGTGGTGGCCAGGATGAAGGCCAGCAGGATGACCACGCAGAGCAGGGTCCTGCGTATGAGCTTGCCCACCTCCTCGCTTATCTCGGTGGACACGTCGTAGGCCTTGAGGGCTGAGAATGACTCCGGGAAACCGGCCTCGAGCCGTGACATGGTCTCCTCCACGGTGTGGCAGACCTGGACGGTGTTGATGGACTCTTCCGGGTAGACGGTGATGTTGATGGTGTTGAGACCGTTGATGCGGTAGTAGGAGTCCGGCTGCCTCTCCTTGAGGGTGATGGAGGCCACGTCGCTGAGCCGGATGATGCGGCCTTCCTTGTTGGCTACGGGTACGCTGCTCAGTTCAACCGGGGCGTTGCGCAGGATGATGTCCGGCTCCTCGTCAGGGTTGTAGGCCGGAGCGCTGCCGACCACGCTGGTGCCCTGCAGGTATGACGAGACGGCGCTGTAGAGTTCCGATGTGCTGACTCCCGCGGCCTTCATCTTCTCAGGATTGAAGGCTATCTCCATGTAGTTGGGCGTAGCCCCGGAGAGCCTTACCGAACTGACTCCCTCGATGATGGAGAGGTCCTTGAGGATGTGGTCGTTGATATACTGCTCTATCTGGTTGGTGGGCAGGTCGGCGTTTACGGTGTAGGTGAGTATCGGGTCTACATTTGCTCCCCCGGTGGAGACGGACAGTTCGGGATAGGACACTCCGTCCGGCAGCTGGTCGTAGAGGGAGCGGAGCGCGGAGGATATCTCGAAACGGATAGCGTCCACGTCCTCTTTCTTCTTCAGGGTGATGTTGATCGAGCCCTCCTCCTTGCGGCTCATCGACGAGATGCGGCTGATGCCCTTTATGGAGGCGATGTAGCCCTCTATCCTGGAGGTGACCTCACTCTCGATGACCCTTGCCGACGCATCCTGCCAGTAGAATGTGACGGACATGGTCTGCTGCTTGTCCCGCGGCAGGTACTGCAGGTTGAGCGACGGCAGCATGGCCGCGCCGATGACCGTGAGCACCGCGAAGATCAGCAGCACTGAGAATGACGGTATCCTTAGGCCTCCTTTCATCTGCTCTTCTTCCTATAGATCCGGTAGTATATCAGAGGTATGCCGAAGATGCTGACTATCAGTCCGACTATCATGCCGCCGATCATCACTATCGACATCGGGTACTGCAGGTCGGAGCCCATGTCCCCGCGGGTGAGGAAGGGCACCATCGCGAGCACGGTGGTCAGGGTGGTCATCAGGATAGGGTTGAGCCTCCGCGAGCCGCCGGTCATGATGGCACGCAGCAGGCCGTAGCCGTTCTCCTTGCGCAGGCGGTTGATGGTGTCCACCTTGAGGATGGAGTCGTTGATGACGATGCCGCTCATGACGACTATACCGATCATGGACATGGCGTTGATGCCGCCCCCGCATATCCACAGCAGCAGGAGGGCGCCGAAGATGTCCACCACTATCTCCGAGAGGATGATCAGGGGCTGGATGATGGACTCGAACTGCGCCGCGAGTATCAGATACAGCAGCAGAATGGCCACCACCGCTATCATCATCAGCTCCCGGATGGTCTCCCTGCTGGAGAAATACGAGCCGCTGAAGGCTACATCCCAGGTGCCGTCCTCGACGGAGAGCTCCCGCGCAGTGGCCATTACCCCGGGAACCTCCGAGTCGGGAATGTCCAGCTCCAGGGGGTAGAAATTGCCCGACATTCCGGAGACAATGGTCTTCAGGTCCCTGCTGCGGCCTTCCGTGATGAAGGAGCTCAGGGGGATGTCGGCCCCGTCCCGGTTGCGGACGCTTCCGTTGAGAAGGTCAGGGCTGCGGTCGCGGTCGCCGACCACTACGGGGATGGAGTAGTCTCCGGTGGTGATGGAGAAAATATTGTCCTCCCTGGTGCGCTTGCGCAGGGTGCTGAGGACATCGGAGTAGGAGATGCCGTACAGGGACATTTTCTCAATGTCCAGCACAAGCATTATCTGTTCCTGCCAGCTGATGGGGGAGATGTACACGTCAGGAGCCGCTTCGCCGATGTCGGCGAGGATGGAGTTGAGCCGGTCGGGCTCGGGGGTGCGTCCGTCGCGGCCGCTTATCTGGACGGTGAGTTTGGAGCCGTCACTGGAGAACATGAGGGTAAAGAGGTTGCCGGCATCGGTGAAGTTGAAGGAGGCGTCGGGATAATGCTCCCGGAGGAAGGCGGCTGCCCCGTTCATCAGGCTGTCGAGTCCTTCTGCGGTACGGGCCTTGAAGTAGATCTGCGCCTCGCTCTGGCTCATGTCCCGGGTATGCGGCATGAGGAACTGCTGGGTGCCGCACATCTGGGTCACCTGGGCGGTGTGGGGCTGTACGGACTCGACGAGGGCGGTGCTGCGGCGGTCGTTCTCCGCGATGGTCACGGGCCGGTTCCAGTCCACGTTGAGGATGATGTCGCTCTTGGTCACGGGAGGGAAGGTGCTCTTGTCCAGCTCCATGAACAGCAGTACGGACAGGGGGATGGATACTGCCATGAGAGTCAGGACGGTACCCTGGTGGCGGAAGGTCCATTTGAGGGCTTTCTCGTAGGAGGGGCCGAGCTCCAGGAAGCGGTCGATGCGGGCAAGGTACTTGTTGTCCACCTTCCGGCCGCGGCGGCGGTACATGGCGTAGTAGTAGACCGGCACCACGAGGACGGCGAAGAGGAGGGAGGAGAAGAGACCCACGGTGATGGCCACGGCCTGGTCGAAGAATATCTCTCCGGCAATGCCGCTGAGGAAGACCAGGGGCACGAAGACGGCGCAGTTGGTAAGGATGGAACTGAGCATCGGGGCAAATACCTCCCCGGAGCCTATCGCCACGGCGTCCTCCAGGTTGTCGCCGCGCTCCCACCGCTGGGTGATATTGTCAATGACGATGATCGAGTTGTCCACCATCATGCCGACGCTCAGGATAAGTCCGGCGAGGGAGATGATGTTGATGCTGATGCCCATGAGGAAGAGGGCCAGCATCGAGGTGAGGAGGGAGACAATGATGGTGGGGATGATGAGCAGAGAGAAGCGGAAGTTGCGCATGAAGAGCAGAATCACGATGCTGGCGAGGATGATGCCGGCGTAGAGGTTCTGCTCGAGGTTCTCTATGGTGTAGCGCAGCAGCTCGGTCTGGTCGCGGGTGACGGTGAACTCCACTCCCGGATAATCATCGCGGAACTCCTCGATGCGGTCGTTCAGCTCATCCTGAAGGGTGTTCATCCTGGCATCGCTCTGCTTGATTATGGCCATGCTGACTGCCCGGCTGCCGTCGGAACGGATAAGGCAGTCCTCCGAGGCAGGCTGTTCTATGACTTCGGCCAGCTCGCTGAAACGGTAGACGCGGCCGCCGATATTGAGACGGATATTCTCTATGTCGTCCTTGGAATTGATTTCGGAGTTGAAGCGGATATTCCAGTGGTACTGGCCGTCGCGTATCGACAGGTTGCCAAGGCGTATGTTGTTGGCCTCGATGGCTTCGGAGAGCCGCTCGGGAGTGACGCCTATGGCGGTGAGCCTGTCAATGTCCGGGATGATGAGTATCTCCGGGAAGACCAGCCCGCTGAGGTCCACCATCGCCACTTCCGGTATCTGCTCTATACGCTTGGAGATGACGCTGGAGGCCAGACGGCTCAGCTCCATGGTGCGGGAGGTGTCCCGGACTGTCATGTTGACGAAGAAGGCGGGGATGTCGGTCGCGCTGGACTTGAGGGCCTTGGGTCTCTCAGCCCCTTCCGGCAGGGAGGACATGGCCCGGTCTATCCGCTCGTTGACTTCCACGAAGATGAAGTCGATGTCGGCACCGTAGTCGAAGCTCAGGCGGATGATGCCCACTCCGCTCTCGGACTGGGAGCGGATGTCGGTCAGCGAGGGTATCTGCATGAGCTGGCGGCGCAGGGGCTGGAGGTATTCGTCCATTTCACGGGCGGAGCTGCCTTCGACCTTGACCTGTACTGTAATCTGCGGGATGTCCACGTCCGGCATAAGGGAGACCGGTATCAGCTTGATGGACACCGCTCCGAGGACTGCCACGGCGAAAAGCACCATGGAGACCGCCACAGGCCGTTTGATGAGCTTGCGGATCATTGTCTTACGATGACTTTGGATTCGTGTGCGAGGTTGAGGTTGCCGGAGGTGATGACGGCGTCACCGAGCTCCAGCTGGGCGTTGCGCTCCTGATTGACCCTCACCACGTGGCTCGCGCTGTTGGACATGAGGATGTCCACATAGACCCAGCGGGCGGAGCTGTCGGCGCTCTGGTAGACGAAGAGCACGTCCTGGTTGTCGCGCATGACCACTGCGCTCTTGGGCACGACCTGCTGGCGGGGGATGATCTCCTCGACGGTCACGCGGACGTTCATGCCGTCCATCATGTTGCCGTCGGAGTTGCCCACTGAGGCGGTTATCTGGATCTGCCCTTTCTCGTCCACCATGGGATTGATGGCGGTTATGCGGCCGGTATAGGTCTTCCCGGGATTGTTGAAGGGGGATATTTTCACAGGCATACCCGTTCTGACGGAGGGAATTTCCGACTCGAGGAGAGGAAAAGTGACCTCGAAACTGCTGTCGTCAATCAGGGTGCAGAACTCCTCCGAAGGAGCATTCTCATAGACTCTGGCCTTGATGCCGGCCACCTTGCCGCTGAACGGTGCCGTTATCTTCGTGCCGCGAAGGTCGCTCAGGGCCTTGCGGTAAGTCTGCTCCGCGTCGTCGTAGCCGGAGCGGGTGCGGGCGATGGCCATAGTGGCGGGAGGTACATTGGAAGTGTCCGCGTCCCCGTATCCGAAGCCTATCAGTACGTCGTTCATGTCTATGCGGGCCTTGCTCAGGGCATTCTCAGCCTGAGCCAAGGCTATGGAGGCATTCTCCTGGTCGAGGGAGGCTATCAGCTCTCCTTCACGGACCTTCTGGCCGTTGATGAAATTGACCTGCTCGATGGTGCCGGTGGTCCCGAAGCGCAGGGTGCTCTTGCGGACGGCCGCCAGCTTTCCGTTGCTTATGGTCTGGCGGGTGAAGTCCTGGAGGCGGAGGGTCATGGTGTCCACGTAGTTGCCCTCCACTGCCTGGGACAGGCGGGTGAGGGTGTCGTCTTCCATCTCATTCTTGTTCCGGCCGCAGGCGGCTGCGAGCAGAAGCAGCGGCAGTATCATCAGTTTCTTCATATTTCCACAGGTTTGCTAGTCTTCAATGAGTTTGTCAAATTCGGCGTCGAGGTCCTTGCCGTAGATATAGTCGTAGAGGGTGTCCTTGCGCAGGCTGTAGTAGTAGCTCCAGTAGTTGGCCAGCTCCTCGATGTACTGGGCGGAGGCCTCGTCCCTCTCGTTCTGGGCCGTGTTGATGTCGAGGATGCTGATGCTGCCGTTGCGGAAGCGCTGGAGCGCCAGCTCGAAACGCTCGGCGGCTATCCCGTCGGCCTTTTGCGATACGTCGCACTGCTTGGACTGGGCGTTGAACTGCACTACGCGGATGTAGATGTCCTGCCGGCGGTCCATAATCTCCTGCTCGACCTGGGTCAGGATGATTTCCTGCTGGGTCTTGGCCATCTGCACCTTGCCCTTTCCGAGACCCCAGTCCACGATCGGGACGCTGAGGCTCAGGCCGACGATCTCCTGGTCGATGGGGTTGCGGTAGGAGGATACGAAGTCGTTGCCGGTCTGGGTGAGTCCGAACTGGGCGGTGAGCGTGGCGCTGAATCCGCGCTCGGCCTTGGCCTGGGCTATGGCGGCCTCGGCCTCGATGAGGTTGATCTCGTTGTTGAGGCTGAAGGAGGTGTTCTGCAGGCTGCGGGTGACGGCGTCCTCCTCGTCTATGGTGATGTCGGAGTGGTGGGTCGGGGTGATGAGGGAAAATTCCGTATCGTCGGTCAGTCCGAGGTAGGACCGGAGGCTGAGCATGGCCTGGCGCAGCTCCACCTCGGCGCTGGCCACGGCGATGTCGGCGTTGAGCAGCTGAAGCTCCATCTGCAGGAGCTCATCCTTCGTGTAGGTGCCGATGCCGAATCTCTCCTGGGCTATGGCGTAGAGCTGCTGTGTGCTCTCGTAGCGGCTGCGGGCCATCTCGAGGCTCTTCTGGGAGCGGAGTACGTTGAAGAAATAGGTCGTGGCCGTGACGGCGATGCTCTCCATGTCCTCGAGGTACACGCGCTTGGACATCTCGTAGCGCTTGGGCTCGGTCTTCTTCTCCCATTTGAGGCGGTTGTACTGGAAGATGGGCTGGTAGTAGGCGATGTTGACAGGGTTGGAGTTGTAGGTCATGTCCCCGAAGGGGGAGAACTGGTCGAATCGGTTGAGGTAGGTGTTCAGGGATACGGTACCTCCGGTGAACGGGATGTTCTGGTCGATGGACAGCTGCAGGGAGTTGTTCATGTTGTCGTTCTGGACGTAGTGGGTCTCGCCGGTCTCGGCGTCCTGCAGAGCTACGATAGACCGGTTGTACTGCCCGATGTCGGCCCCTAGGTTCAGCGAGGGCAGGAACTGCGCCCTGTACGACCGGAACTGCCAGTAACTGCTGATGAACGAGTACCTGGCCACCAGCGCCGGCAGCGACTTGCTCTGGGCCATCACGATTACGTCCTCGAGGGTGAAGTCCCAGTGGCGCGGAGTTGCCTGTGCAGAATCGGTATAGTGGGATACTGCATTCTGTGCGCTGAGATAACCTGTAACGGAACAGGACAAAAGTACTGCAGCAGCGCAGAGTGCACGTAGATATTTCATAAGGTCAGTTGTTAAATGTTGCTAAGCAAATATAATGAAAAATTTAATATATCTCATAGTTTGTTTCGATATAGCGGCTTATCTAGGTAAGAAATTTAATATTTCTCCATTATTTATTTTATAAAGTCCTTTAGAAACGTCTGAAAGTACAATATTGTCTAACACAGTAATTCTAAATGGTAA
>DVHI01000052.1 GCA_018712275.1 Candidatus Coprenecus avistercoris
GATATAAATAAAATATTCAACACATGAAAAAGATACTGTTTTTATTATTCGTAGCAACAATGACTAACATTCAAGGAATTATGGCACAGGAAAAGATTACACAGACAACGGAAGCGGACGGAAAGGCCGCTTTCCAGCGGGAAATGATATTCCCCATCGGCGAACCGAACACCGCTTACGCCAAGTATTTTATCGGCAACAGCTATCTGGCTCCCATATCCAAGGAACAGATACCGTTCAGCAATGTCACTTTCGAGCCGGGCTGCCGCAACAACTGGCACATTCACCACGCCACGAAAGGAGGAGGGCAGATGCTGGTCTGCGTAGCCGGCAAAGGCTGGTATCAGGAAGAAGGCAAACCTGCTGTGCAGATGCTTCCGGGTGATGTCATCCACATCCCGGCGAATGTGAAGCACTGGCATGGAGCGGCGGCGGACAGCTGGTTTGCGCATCTCGCCTTTGAGGTGCCCGGAGAAAACACGTCCAATGAATGGCTGGAGCCTGTGACCAACGAAGAATATAACCGGTTGGGGAAATGAGATTGCTCACTTTATTGTTTGCGGGAATGTCTCTCGGTTCCGTACCTCTTTGCGGGCAGACGGTTGATGTCCACACCCACATCATCATCCCTGAATATGTGGAAGTACTGAAAGCGCATGGGGCGGAACTGGAAGAGACCTTCCCGTTGCCCGCATGGGATGTCGGGCGGCATATCGCCTTTATGGACAGCGCGGGCATCCGCACCGCTGTGCTGACAATGCCCGCCCCGCAGCCGTATTACGGCGATACAGAAGAAAGTGCCGAGTGCATCCGCCGGGTGAACGAGGTTTCGGCAAAGGTGAAACAGGACTATCCCGACAGGTTCAAGTTCTGTGTTGCCCTGCCTCTCCCAGATGTGGATGCCGCCATCCGCGAAGCCATCTATGCGCTTGATACCTTGGGAGCGGACGGCGTGAAGTTGGCGACCAACAGCCGGGGGCAGTACTTGGGTGACGAAGAACTCGACCCGCTGATGGAAGTCCTGAACGAGCGTCACGCCGTCATCATCATCCATCCGCACCGCCCCACGCCTTATCCGGAGAGAATCATTGCCACCACGCCGCTGGCGATGTACGAATATCCGGCGGAGACCACCCGCGCCGTGGTGAATATGTTGGCAAGGAACGTGCTCGTGCGCTACCCGAACCTGAAAGTGGTCGTGCCCCACTGCGGCTCGTTCCTGTCGTTGGCGTTGCCGCGCATGAAATCCATCCTCCCGGCAATGGTTGCGCAGGGCTATATGCAGCCGATAGACTGGGGAGGCAACCTGTCCCGCCTCTATTTTGACTTGGCGGGCAGTCCGACCATCGAAGTCCTGCACTCGCTGCTCACCCTCACCACGCCCGACCACATCCTTTATGGTTCAGATTATCCCTATCTGCCCGATGCCGTACTGAAAGCCAATCTCCAAAGGCTGAAACAGACGCTTGCTTCGGACAAGGAGCTTGCCGGATATGCGGATATGTTTCTATGGAAGAATTCGGAAAGGCTGTTTGGCAATTACGGAACTTCAGACGGTACAAAATAAAGCAAATCCGTAAAAATGGTACGCTTCCCCCATTTATAGTTACGGCATTCCGCTTTGTTCCTGTGTAATTTTGCATCGGATAAAAGAGAATAACCATGAGGAAAGCAATCGTCATAACCGCCGCCGCACTGGTATGCAGCCTTTCCGCGACGGCACAAACAACGGAAAATATGGACAGAATAGAAGTTTGCAAACAGAATTACCGCACCCTGTTCGGCGGTGAGGCCCTGACCGGGCAGGGCACGGACCCGGAAATGATGGACATCCTTCAGAAGTTTATCTTCGGTGAAGTATTTCAGACGGGTGACCTGACACTTAAGCAGAGGGAAATGATCACCTGCATCACCCTCGCCACGATGCAGACGCTCCCGCAACTGAAAGCCCATGCAGGGGCGGCGCTCAATGTGGGTGTTACCCCCGATGAGCTGCGCGAGGTGATGTATCTCACCGCCCCGTTCATCGGCTTTCCGAGGATGCTGAACGCCGTGGCTACGGTAAATGAGGTGTTCAAGGAGCGTGGTATCTCCCTGCCGTTGGAAAAGCAAGGCACGGTGACGGAGGAAACACGCCATGAAACGGGCAAGGCCATTCAGGACAAGCACTATCCGGGCGGCATCTCCTCGGTGATGGAAGGCGTGCCCGGCGACATGGGCAAGGACGTGGAGCGGTTCCTTACGGACTATTTCTTCGGCGATATCTACAGCCGCGGCGCACTCGACCTGCGGACCCGCGAACTGCTCGGCTACTGCGTCCTGACCACCCTGGAAGCCGAGAGCCAGCTCCACTCCCACTATCACGGCAACATCACCGCCGGCAACTCTCCCGAAATCCTGACCGCCGCCGTCATCCAGTGCCTGCCCTACATCGGCTTCCCAGCCGCCATCAAGGCCCTGCGCATAATAAAACAGGAATGCACAAGCCGATGATTCCCGGACTGAATTTCTAGAACGGGAATACCAGCGGAGTGAATACCAGCGTCGCTATCAGCATTATGATATTCATGAAGATACCGATGCGCATGAAGTCGGAGAACCGGTAACCTCCCGGGCCGTAGACCAGCATGTGGGTCGGTGAACCGATCGGCGAGGCGAAGCACAGGCTGACGGAGATGAGCAGTCCGATGCAGAATGTCAGCGGATTGACGTTCATTACCAGTGCGGTCTCGTATGCCACGGGATACAGGATGGCGGCAGCTGCCGTATTGCTGACGAACTCCGACAGCACCACACCGCATACGCAGATGCACGTCAGCACCCAGAACGGGCTGTTGCCCGCCAGTGCGAGCAGATTGTCAGCCAGCAGTTTCGCCAGCCCTACCCTTTCAATCGCCATACCCATGCAGACCGAGCCGGCGAATATCATCAGGATGCTCCAGTCGATACTGTCCCTTGCCTGTTTGATGCTGCAGCAGTGTGTGATGATCATGGCAAACGCCGCTAAGAAGCAGGAGGACATCAGCGGCAGTACATTGAACGACGACAGCAGTATCATCGCGAGCATTATAAGGGCGGAGAGCACTGTCTTGCTCCCGATGTTCGGCACCTTTTCAGAGTCGAAGAGCTGCAGGTCGGAGGCGTAGCCTTCCTGACGCTTCAGGAAGGAGGGGCTGCATTCCAGCAGCAGGGTGTCTCCCTTCTCCAGAACCACTTCCCGCGGACTGTCCTGAATACGCTCGCCTTCCCTTGCGACAGCCACCACCACTACATCATTGCTCTCCTCGAAGTCCGTATCCCTCATCCTCTTTCCGACAAGGGAGCTGGTGAATTTCACGTTGGCCATCTGCAGGCGGCGGTTGCCCTCCACCTCTTTCAGGCTGAACACGTGATGCGTGGCATTGACCAGCTGATGGGTTTTCTTCAATTCCAGGATACGCGCCACGTCCCCGGAGAATATCAGGCGGTCGCCTCCGAATATAAATTCGTCCTTGCTTACGGGCGATATGATTTCATGGTCAAAGCGGATAATCTCGATGATATGACCGCCCTCCACATTGTACAGTCCCGCTTCTTCCACAGTCTTGCCGACATGGGGACACTCAGTGGGAACCATGAGCTCCACCGTATAGTCTGATACGTTCTCCAGAGCGTCCTCCTGAGACTTCCGCACAGGCAGCAGACGGCTCAGCGCCAGCATGGACAGGATGCCGACAGCTAAACAGAGCAGTCCGACGACGGTAGGCGTGAAAAGTCCGAGCGACTGGCCGGTGTCGTCGGCATAGAAACCGGCGATTACTAAGTTGGTAGGTGAGCCGATCAGGGTGAGTATGCCGCCCAGTCCCGAGGCGTAGCTTAACGGTATCAGGAGCTTGGAGGGTGCGATATTGAGCCGTTTCGCCCACATCTGCACGGCCTTCAGGAACAGTGCCACTACAGTCGTATTACTGAGCATCGAACTCATCATGGAGACCGGCAGCATCAGCCTCAGGAGGGCTTTGCTATAGGTCTTTGGCGTCCCCAGACAATACTTGACAATCCATTGCAGCACACCGGAATACACCAGTCCGGCTATTATGACGAACAGCGTACCCGTCATGACCACCGACTCAGAGCCGAAGCTGCTGAGCGCATCTTTCACAGGCAGTACGCCGGTGACGGCAAATACCACCAGGCTTCCCATGAACACGTAGTCGCCGGGCAATTTCGTAAATAACATCAACCCGAAGACCACGAGGATAGTAAGCAGCACGATCCACATGTTCAGGTTCATCCCTAAGAAGATAAAGCTTTCCATTTCTGTTTTCAAAATAACCGCGCAAAGATAGCATTTATCGGATTTTCCCACATCATGCCTTTACTCATGCACTATAAATTTTCCTATATTTGCGTTCAGAAGCCATCTAAAATATGAAAATGACAACCCCCTTCATCCGCATACCGGCAGTACTCATCTCCACCGTCCTGACTCTTTCGGCGCTGACCGGCTGCCGCGGAACCTCCTCATCCTCAGATACCGATACCCATCCGTACGGAGAGGCCGCATCCGCCGTCAGAAGTCATGACCGGCCGGAGATACTGGAGCATGTTTCCGCCGGAGGACTTCCGGAAATCCGGAAAGTGACCGAGGTCTTTGCCGTCAAGGGCGCCGACACGTTGCGGCTCGACCGGTATTTCGTACCCGGAGCGGACTCATGTGCCTCACCCGTAGTTGTCTTCGTGTTCGGCGGAGGTTTCAGGTTCGGTGAAAGGTACTCCGAAATGTTCGTGCCTTACTTCGAGTTTCTGGCCCGCCACGGCTGCACGGTCGCCTCGATAGACTACCGCACCATGCTGGGCCGGATAACCTTCGACGGACGCCCCTCCCCCGTAGATTTCATGAATATCCTCCAGTCTGCCATTGACACAGCCGTAGTGGACCTGTACGACGCGACGCGGTACATCGCGCAGCAGCGGGAGGCCTGGGGCATTGACCCTGAGAAAATTGTCATCAGCGGCTCCAGCGCCGGGGCCATCACCGTCCTGCAGGCCGAGTACTACCGCTGCAACAGCCACAGCCTGGCGGCCCGCCTCCCGGAGGGATTCCGCTACGCGGGGGTGATATCCTTCGCAGGAGCAATCTCCGACAAGCAGAAGCTGCACTGGCAGACCCTCCCCTGCCCCGTCATGCTCTTCCACGGCAATGCCGACGGCATCGTCCCCTTCCGCAAGGCCCACCTTCCCTTCCTCGGCGGCCTCTGGGGCTCGGAGACCATAGCCAGGAGCCTCGAATCCCTGGACTCCCCCTGTCATTTTTACGAGATAGACAATGCCGGACACGAGATAGCCTCCCTCCCCATGAGCCGCAACCTCTACGACATCGCGGCTTTCCTCTCCCGCCAGGTCATCGACGGCAAACCGCTGTCGGTCCATACGCTGGAGGCCGTCCCCGGGGCTCCGGCCGCCAAGAAGAGATTTACCGTCATCGACTATATCAGGAACAATACTTAAATATTTGAAAATATGAAGCCCACATCCGCCATCATACTGGCCGCCGTCCTGACTGCCTCCTGTGCAGCAGACCGTGATGTCGACAGAGCCAAGAGCACCGCGAGTGCCGACAACCTCAGAATGTACACGGAAGCCATCTCCCACGATTCCTGTCAGGGACGCAAGCCGTTCTCAGAAGGAGCGGCGCGTGCAGTCAGCTACATTGCCCGGCAGATGGAGGAAATCGGGCTCAGACCTTATCAGGACGGCTCCTATTTCCAGCAGGTCGGCGTCAAGTCTACGAGGTTCCGCTGCACCGGTCCCATGAGGATAAGCACTCCCAAGGGGCGGATGTCTCTGAAATGGCAGGAGGAATATGTCGCCTTCTCGGCCCGCGACGAGAGCCGGATAGACATAAAGAACGCGGAACTGGTATTCGCCGGATACGGGATAGTGGCTCCTGAGTACGGCAAGAATGATTTCAGGGGTATCGACAATCCTCAGGACAAGGTCGCCCTGGTGATTGTCAATGATCCCGGGCTGGGCAGCGACGACACGGAGTATTTCAACGGAGACAATATGACATACTACGGGCGGTGGACGTACAAGCTCGAGGAGGCTGCCAGGCAGGGACTCAAGGGGGTGCTCATCATCCATGAGGACCGCGGGGCAGGATATGGCTGGTCGGTAGTAAGGGCTTCCGGCTCCGCGAAGATGTATGTGGACGGAGATACGGCATATCACTGCCCTCTGAACGGATGGATCAGCAATGGTTCTGCCGCCCGGTTGCTGGCTGACAACGGCTACGACCTGGCAGAGCTCGTCGAGGAGTCCAAGTCTCCGGATTTCAAGCCTGTCCCGTTGAATTCCACCGTCAGCGTCTCCATGGAGCTGACCTTTGACAGGCAGAAGAGTCCCAATGTAATAGGCTATATCCCCGGCAGCGGGAATACCGGTGAGAGCGTGGTCTACATCGCGCATTGGGACCATCTGGGCTACGGCACTCCGATAGACGGAGACAGCATCATCAACGGGGCTACAGACAATGCGGTCGGAGTGGCGTGGATGCTGGAGATCGCCAGGTGTTTCAGCGCCCTGCAGGAGAAGCCCCGCCGCAATATCGTGTTCATCTCTCCTACTTGCGAGGAATCCGGATTCCTCGGTACGGAATACTATGTGGAGCATCCGCTGTTTCCGATAGAAAAGACCGTTGCAGTGATCAATCTGGATGTGTTCCCTCTCTGGGGCGAGAACAACGACGTCACCATCACCGGATACGGCCATTCGGACTTAGACCGGACAGTTGCGAAACTGGCTGAGAAATACGGCCGCTACGTCATGCCCGACCCGGATGCGTACAACGGAATGTTCTACCGCTCGGACCATTTCCCCTTCGTGAAGAAGGGCATCCCGGCCATGTTCGCCAAAGGCTGGAACGACAACCGCATCCACGGCAAGGAGTGGTCCAAGGAACAGATAGCGCGCTACTGGGCGGAGGTCTACCACAAACCTACCGACCAGACCCGTCCCGAGGACGATTACAGCGGCCTGCTCCAGGAGGTGCATCTGTTCTTTGACCTCGGATATGAGCTGGCGCAGGGGACCGGCTATCCACGGTGGAATCCGGGGTCGGAGTTTGCGGGGGTACTGGAAAGGTAACCATAATGCTACAAAACGATATAGGCAATTTTTTCCGCCCTATAAGTACTACGGCCATGAAGATTCCGGATAGTGATTATATCCGGACAGATGTCTGTGTGGCTATGCCAATGCCATGTCGCGTAATACAAACCACAGTCTGTAGTTGACCGTTTTGAACATTTCGCTGGAAAACAAACGATTACGGAATCATGCGGACAACAGACTGAATGGTACACCCGAGGCGTTTATTTCTTTAAATGCGCCTGGAAGGTGCTGTGGCAGGGGTAGTCTGAGGTCTGTACGTTTTCTAGAGGACGAGTCTGTTATCCGATGATTCCGTGTAAAATGCTGTCATATAGCAATGTATGCGAATAGCGGGATAACAGATACGCAGTGAAAGTCTTCAGTCTGTAAATCGCGTAATTCGTGTAAGTTTCTATGAGACATTGGGATATGTGGAGCTGAGTGTAACAGACTGTTTTGGGATGTCGAGGTTGGGGATGTTGAATGGTTATTTGGTTGGGATTAAGCCGCGCGGGGCGGCTTTTTCCCTGACCCTGCGCCGCGGGCGATCTTACATACGCCGGGGGACGCAGGATGTGCCGGGCTTTGCCCGGATTTTTTGCACCGCAAGAACATTCCGTAAGCAAGCTTCCGGAGTGCCCTTCCGGCACAAAAAAACGCCCAACCTTAAGGTCGGGCGCATCCTGCTTGTTGCGTCTGTGATCCGGTTGGGAGTCCAAAATAACGCAAAACGCGGTACGTAGTAGCACACCAAGTATCAAGAATATGAATTATATATAGTTGTAAATCAGATAAATATAAATAAACTTCCTCGATACATCTAGTAGCATAAAAAACCACTACTTCCCAAATATGTAGCCAAAAATACAACTTTTTGGCTACACTTAAAGTGTTATTTTGTATCTTTGTAAAGCAGGTTGGAAGGTCGCAAATAATACCAACTGCACACAGAAATTATGGCAAAAATAACTTGTACGCTATCGGCCAAGGTCGATAAACAGACAGGAAAGTCTGAGATTCTGCTGAGAATGCAGAACAGGAAGATGGGTAACCGCCGCGCCCACTCGCGGATATGGATTC
>DVHI01000053.1 GCA_018712275.1 Candidatus Coprenecus avistercoris
TTCATCCTGAGCCAGGATCAAACTCTTCATTGTATATGTTCTAAATGTCTAAGCTTGTCCTGACCGGTTTATTGACGAGATTATTAATATTAATAAACCTCTACCTTTTTCACTCGTACAATGCTATCAAAGAACTTTCATTTGGTATCCGTTTTTCTCAAACGGGCTGCAAATATACGGACTATTTTTTAACCACCAAATTTTTTTGCAATTTTTTTGAAAAAATTTTTCAATCTTTGCGCCATGTATTGGAAACTGTTCGTCATATTCGCCAAGATCGGAGCCTTCACCATAGGTGGCGGCGTAGCCATGATTCCACTGATAGAGAGGGAGGTAGTCCATAAAAACAAGTGGATTGCCCCCGAGGATTTCCTCGATATCATCTCCATCGCCCAGTCAGCCCCTGGACTGATAGCCGTAAACGTGTCGATTTTCGTAGGACACCGGCTCGCCGGGATAAAAGGCAGCATCGTCGCCACCCTAGGCAGCGTGATGCCTCCCTTTATAATAATACTGCTGGTCGCCGCAGTCTTCACCACCTTCCAGAACGACCCCACCGTCCAGGCCGTTTTCAAGGGTATCCGCCCGGCAGTGGTCGCCCTGATTGCCGCCCCGGTCTTCCGCATGGCCGTCCAGAACCGGCTCAACTGGATTACCGGCGGCATCGCAGTAGCGACTACGGTCCTCATCGCATTTCTGAGAATCTCCCCCATCTGGATTATCATCACCGCCATCGCCGGAGGCCTCGTCATGGCCTACAGCCGGCAGGACAGGCATAACGGCAGAAAGGAGGCAGGGCGATGATTTTCCTCGAGCTGTTCATCACCTTCTTTATTATAGGTGCATTCACCTTCGGCGGAGGCTACGCCATGCTCTCCCTGATCCAGAACCAGGTAGTGACGGTACATCAGTGGCTCACCCCCGAGGAGTTCACAGATATCGTGGCCATCTCCCAGATGTCCCCCGGTCCGATAGGCATCAACAGCGCCACCTACATCGGCTACTCGGTGCCCCACGCCATGGGCTTCAGCCCTGCGGTCAGCGTCCTTGGCTCGCTCACCGCCACATTTGCAGTGGTCCTCCCCTCCTACCTGCTGGTGCTGTGGATCTGCATCCTCTTCGAGAAATTCAGGAGCAACCGGTATTTTGCCTCCGTCCTGAAAGTCATGCGGCCGGTGACCATCGGGATGATCGCCGCAGCCGCCATTGTCCTGATAACACCCTACAACTTCATCGACTGGTGGAGCTGGGCCCTCTTCGCCGGAGCCTTCGCGGCCCTGTTTTTCCTTAAGGCCAACCCGATCTGGGTCATCATCGCAGCGGGCGGTGCGGGATACCTCATATACGGGCTGTAAAACACAGAAGTAATTGTAGGACTTCTCAAATATTGTCAGTAACTTTGAATGATTTTTTCATTCACTAAGAGAGAGACACTATGAGGAAGATTCTACACCTTATCCTGATGGCCGCCGCTGTCACGCTGGCGGTCTCCTGCAACAACAACGGAAACAAAGAAGAAGAGAAGCCTGAGACAACGGAGCCGGCTCCTTTCGCAAAGGGCGCCGACATAGGCTGGGCCACCGAAATGGCCGATGACGGCATCAAGTTCTACAACGCCGCCGGTGAGGAGCGCGAGTGCACCGCCCTGATGAAGGAGCTCGGATTCGACGCCGTCCGCTACCGGGTATGGGTAGATCCGGAAGAAGGCTGGTGCGGCAAGGAGGATGTGGTGGCCAAGGCCAGGACAGCCCGGGACCTGGGTATGAGGATCATGATCAATTTCCATTACAGCGACTGGTGGGCGGATCCGGGCAAGCAGAATAAACCGGAGGCATGGAAAGACTACAGCCTCGAGCAGCTCTGTCAGGCCATTATGGACCACACCCGCGACGTGCTGACCGCCCTGAAGAACGAGGGCATCACCCCCGAATGGGTGCAGGTGGGCAATGAGACCTCCAACGGAATGCTCTGGGACACCGGCAAGGCAGACCCCAACATGGCCAACTACGCGATGATGACAGCCGCCGGATACAAGGCCGTCAAGGAAATATTTCCCGATGCAAAAGTCATTGTGCACCTGGACCACGGCGACCGTCCTGACCTATACAACTGGATCTTCGACGGACTGAAGGCCAATGGAGCCGAATGGGACATGATAGGAATGTCCCTCTACCCTGAATACTACGCCCACGAGAAGGAGGAGGACTATCAGGAAGGAGAATACCGGAATGTTACGGATGCGGCTCTTGCCAACGCTCTGGCGCTGTGGCAGAAATACGGCACCCCCGTCATGATCGCCGAGGTCGGCATGACCTGGAACAAGGTGGACGAGAGCTACGCCTTCCTGAGCGAACTGATGACCAAGGCCCGCGCCCTCGGGGACGGAAAGGCCTGCGCCGGCGTCTTCTACTGGGAGCCGGAGTCCAATCCTGCATGGAGCGGATACGCCAAAGGAGCCTTCGACGAAAACTTTCGCCCTACCAGGGCCCTGGACGCATTCAAGAACTAATCCTCTGAAACACCCTGAAACATGAAGAACAGAAAAAGGACTTTGAACCAGGCTCTGCAGATTCTCACAGCAGCTGCCCTGGTTGTCGTGATTTTAGTAATCTGGAACGGCAACAGGCCGTCTCACAAAAAGGGAGAGGCTCCGGAAGATTCGGTAAGGACGGTCACCCTCCTGGACAAGGGCTGGCAGTTCCACAAGGGCGACTCATCCGAAGTATGGGAGGATGTCACCATCCCCCACGACTGGGCCATCTACGGCCCTTTCAGCCGGGACAATGACCTGCAGACGGTCGCAGTAGTCCAGAACGGCGAGGAGACCGCCACGGTCAAGACCGGACGCACGGGAGGCCTGCCCTACGTCGGGGTCGGCTGGTACAGGAGGACCCTGGACGTGACCCCGGGCAAGAAGGCAACTCTGCTCTTCGACGGAGCCATGAGCGAGGCCCGGGTCTATGTCAACGGCGAGGAGGTAATATTCTGGCCCTACGGCTACAACTCCTTCCACTGCGACATCACCCCCTTCCTGACCGCCGACGGCAAGAACAATGAGATCCGCGTCCGCCTCGAGAACCGCCCCCAGTCTTCCCGCTGGTATCCCGGAGCCGGCCTCTACCGCAATGTATGGCTGATCGAGACCGAAAAAGTCCATATCCCCGTATGGGGCACCTACATAACCACAGAGCTTGATCCGTCCCTGCTCGAGGCCTCTGTCAACATCCGCACCGAGATTGAGGGCATAACCACTGAACAGACCGTAGCCCTTATCACAGTTATCCGCGATGCCAACGGACGGTTTATCACCTCCATCGAAAGCCTTACCGGAGCGGAACAGGCCGCAGCAGAGGGAGGCATTGCCGTCCTCAACCAGAAAGTCACCGTAGAGCAGCCCCGCCTGTGGTTCCCGGAGACCCCGGAGCTTTACACCGCCTTTTCCCGGATATACGTCCAGGACAAGGACGGAAACCGCACCCTCTCCGACTTCCATGCCACCACCTTCGGCATCCGCAGCATAGAGGTGCGCCCCGAAACCGGATTCTACCTCAACGGAGTGAACCGCAAGTTCCAGGGCGTATGCCTGCACCATGACCTGGGTCCCCTGGGTGCCGCCGTCAACACCTCGGCCCTGCGCCACCAGCTGACCATGCTCAAGGACATGGGCTGCGACGCCATCCGCACCACCCACAACATGCCCGCGCCCGAGCTTATCCAGCTCTGCGACGAGATGGGCTTCATGGTGATGATTGAGAATTTCGACGAATGGGACGTGGCCAAGTGTCTCAACGGTTACCACCGCTACTTCGACGAGTGGGCCGAGCGCGACATGGTCAATATGCTCCGCCACTACCGCAACAACCCCTCCGTCGTGATGTGGAGCATCGGCAACGAGGTGCCCACACAGTGGACTCCCGGCGGCTATGAGGTGGCCACTTTCCTGCAGGACATCTGCCACCGCGAGGACCCCACCCGTCCCGTCACCTGCGGCATGGACCAGATAGACGCGATACTGCACAACGGGTTCGGAGCCGTGCTGGACGTACCTGGATTCAACTACCGCGCCCACCGCTACCTGGAAGGCTATGAGACCCTGCCCCAGAAAGTGCTCCTGGGCAGCGAGACCTCCTCGACCGTCAGCTCCAGGGGCATGTACAAGTTCCCCGTGGAGAAGAAATACGACGCCCTCTACGACGACCACCAGAGTTCATCCTACGACCTCGAGTACTGCTCCTGGTCCAACGTGCCCGACGATGACCTCGCCCTGGCCGAGGACTACCCCTGGACCATGGGACAATTCGTCTGGACCGGCTTCGACTACCTCGGCGAGCCCTCGCCCTACGACACCGACGCCTGGCCCAACCACAGCTCGATGTTCGGCATCATAGACATGGCCTCCATCCCCAAGGACCGCTACTGGCTCTACCGCAGCGTCTGGAACCGGGACAGCACCACCCTCCACATCCTCCCGCACTGGAACTGGGAGGGCCGCGAGGGAGAGGTCACTCCTGTATTTGTCTACACATCCTACCCCAGGGCCGAACTCTTCCTCAACGGCAGGAGCCTGGGCATCCGGGAAAAATGCGACAGCACCCTCCAGCACCGATTCCGCCTGATGTGGAATGATGTCCGCTATGAACCGGGAGAGCTCACCGTAGTGGCCTACGACTCCGAGGGCAATAAGGCAATGCAGAAGAGTGTCCGCACCGCATCTGAGCCCTACGCCCTTGAGCTGATTCCGGCAAGGGAGAGCATCACCGCCGACGGCAAGGACCTGCTCTACGTGACCGTCCGCATAGTGGACCAGGACGGCAATCTCTGCCCGCTCGACTCGCGCAAGGTGCGTTTCGAAGTCTCCGGTGCCGGTGAGTTCAGGGCAGTGGCCAACGGCGACCCTACCTGCCTGGAGCTCTTCCACATCCCGGAGATGAGCGCCTTCGGCGGCATGCTCACTGTCATCGTACAGAGCAAGGAGAAGGCCGGACGCATCACTCTTAAGGCCTCCGCCGACGGCCTCCGTGACGGAGTCATGAAAATCAAATCCGTAAAAAACAATAATTAAAAAAATACACACTGACTTATGAAAGAGAAAATTCACGCACAGTTCGTAAAACGCTTCGGCGCCAATGGCACATTCTACGCCTCCGCCGGCAGAATCAACCTTATCGGCGAGCACACCGACTACAACGGAGGCTTCGTATTCCCCGGTGCCATCGACAAGGGCATGATGGCGGAGATCCGCCTCAACGGCACGGACAAGGTACGGGTCTACTCAGTGGACCTGGATGACTACGCAGAGTTCGGCTTCGCCGAGACCGACGCCCCCGCTGCATCCTGGGCCCGCTACGTATTCGGAGTATGCAGGGAGACCATCAAGAGGTGCGGCGACGTGCTCAAGGGCTTTGACGCCGCCTTCGCAGGCGACGTGCCTCTCGGAGCGGGCATGTCCTCCTCCGCAGCCCTCGAAAGCACCTTCGCGTTTGCCCTTAACGATATGTTCGGCCTCGGCATCGACAAGTTCGAACTGGCCCGCATCGGTCAGAGCACCGAGCACAACTACTGCGGGGTCAACTGCGGCATCATGGACCAGTTCGCCTCCATCTTCGGCAAGGCCGGCAGCCTGATGCGCCTGGACTGCCGCTCGATGGAGTACAAGTACTATCCGTTCCATCCCAAGGGCTACCGCCTGGTGCTGCTCGACTCGGTGGTGAAGCATGAGCTGGCCTCCTCGGCCTACAACAAGCGCCGCGCATCCTGCGAGCACGTAGTGGCTGCCGTCAAGGCTGCCGGATATCCGGTAGTGGAATATCTGCGCGACGTGGATATGAAGATGCTGTCCGAAGTCAAGGGCAAGGTATCCGATGAGGACTACATGAGGGCCGAATATGTAATCGAGGAGATCCAGAGGGTACTGGATGTCTGCGACGCCCTCGAGCGTGACGATTACGAGACTGTGGGACAGAAGATGTACGAGACCCATCACGGTATGAGCAGGCTCTACGAGGTGAGCTGCGAGGAACTGGACTTCCTCAACGACCTGGCCCGCGAGTGCGGCGTGACCGGCTCCAGGGTCATGGGCGGCGGCTTCGGCGGCTGCACCATAAACCTGGTCAAGGACGAGCTGTACGACGGCTTCATCGCCAAGGCGAAGAAGGAGTACGCCGCGAAGTTCGGCCACGAGCCCAAGGTCTACCCTGTAGTAATCAGTGACGGTGCCCGCAAACTCGAATAGCCATGATACATCTGATCAACAAGAGCGGCGCATCGGTGATGCTGACCGAAAGAGGCGCCGGCATAGTTTCGATAGTAGTTCCCGACCGCAACGGCGTGATGGGAGACGTGGTACTGGGATACCGCGACGAGGAAAGCTACCTCGCCGACGGTCCCTGCGCCGGCAAGATACCCGGCCGCTTCGCCAACCGCATAGACGGCGGACGCTTCACCCTAGACGGCAAGGAATATCAGCTCGTCAAGAACCATCCCGGCTACCAGCTTCACGGCGGACCCGACGGATTCTCCAACCGGCTGTGGAAAGCATCTCAGATATCGGACACCGAAGTCGTTCTAACCCTCGACAGCCCCGACGGCGACCAGGGCTATCCCGGGAACATGCACGTGGAGGCCACCTACACCTGGGGCGAGGACAACTCCCTGACCCTCTCGATCAAGGCCACTACCGACGCCCCCACCATCCTCAATCTGACCAACCACACCTACTGGAATCTTGACGGCGAGGACAGCGGATCCATCTTCAACCACGTGCTTAGGATCAATGCTTCCCGCTGGCTGGCCACCTCCGAGGCCCTCATCCCCACCGGTGAGCTCGCTCCCGTGGAGGGCACACCGATGGACTTCCGCACCGCAAAGCCCATCGGCCGCGACATCAAGGCTGACTTCCCGGCTCTGAAATATGGAAAAGGCTACGACAACTGCTGGGTGCTCGACGGTGCTCCGGGTCTGAAACTGGCCGCAGAGCTCAGTTCCACAGCCTCCGGCCGCCGCCTCGAGATCTGGACCGACCAGCCGGCCGCCCAGGTCTACACCGGCAACTGGCTCGACGGCTCGCCCGTCAGCAAGTCCGGCCGTCCCTACCGCGACTACGACGGCGTGGCGATAGAGTGCCAGGGCTTCCCGGACGCGCCCAACCATCCGGGCTTCCCGTCCTGTGTTCTCCGGCCCGGCGAGACATACTCGCGAACGATTATCTTCAAGCTGTTCGCTTAAAATAATAAAGGCTGCCGAGAACCGGCAGCCTTTATTACTTAACCTAATACTTAACCTATGAAAAAACTATCCGACTTAATCTATTGCAAACCCCGTGCCAAAAAAATAACAAATCATGAAACATGGTGACTTTAAGGTTACAATTCTTTTACAAACTCAGCTTTTGCCGCTGCTTCCAGTTTCGTATCGATATAGTAAAGCATCAGGAAATATGTCATCCCGTTATTCGTAGACTGACTGTACTCGAGCACAAGCCGACACTCCATTCCCTGCCCGTCCCTATACGTCACACTTCTCTCACTGTCTCCGCTCTTGGGGTTGAATGAGTCATCTTCCTCCCTGGTTATCCCCGATTTACCAAGGTACTTGAGATCAAGGTCGCTCATAAGGGAGGTATATCTCGGCTCTGCGTCCTTGGGGCTGTCGTAGTCCGAATACACCCTGAATTTATAGAAAATTCCGGACGGACTGAAGGAATACTCCATGTAGTTCCAGTAACGGCCTCCGAACGATACGGACGGAATCTGTATGCAACGTGCGGGCACATCCTTGAGCGGAGACCAGTTGTAATTGTTGCTTGCGGTTTCCATCAGTTCCGGACATTCGAATATTGCCTTGTACGGCTGGCCCATCTCGAGCCCCAGGAATTTATTCTGAACCTTCGTCTGAGCGAAAGCCGCTGCCGAGGAAAGGACAAGAATCAATAATGTCAATAATATCTTTTCATACATTCGGAATTAATATCATAGTGTAGTTGCAGGGTCTATCAGTTTGTCCTGATAGTAGACCTCGTAGTGGAGGTGGTTGCCGGTACTGGAGCCGGTGGAACCGACGTAACCGATAAGGTCTCCCTTCTGCACGGTCTTGCCTTTACGGACAGCGATACGGTTCATGTGGGCATACGCTGTCTTGTATCCGTTCTTATGGTTCAGCTTGACGAAGTTGCCGTAACCTCCGTTGCGGCCGGAAAAAGTCACCACTCCGTCGGCCGTGGCATAGATAGGGGTGTTGCGCGGTGCCGCCAGGTCAATACCCTTGTGCCCATGACGTTTATGTGTAATCGGATGTATCCTGGATCCAAACGGAGAGGATATCCGGACATACTCGGTCGGTGTTCCGTGAGGGACGGACATGTCTGAAGGCGCCTCGGGCGCTTCCTCCGTTCCTTCTCCTACGACGGTCCTCACCTCCCCTTCCTCAGTCACCTCCCAGGCGGCGACCACCGGCGTAGGAGAGGCCACGGGTTCTTCCGCCGCCTCAGCCGGATCCGGCAGACTGGAAAAATACTCCGGGTCATACGGTTCCAGAACCACTGTCATGGACACCGGCGCAGCCGGTTCCTCGTTCTCCTGAGCATCAGCATTCATACCCGCCACAATAGTCTCCATGACCTGCGCCGCCTGTTCCATCTGTTCCACCGAGTCTTTCGCTCCCGAGAGCGCCGGAACCAGTTCCTCGGGCTTCATCACCGCAATAGAGCGGATACTTTCTCTCAGAATCCTCTTCTGCTCCGAAACAGTAGAGGCCACCACAGGCGGTGCCGGAGCCATCTGTACAGGACTTATCGCTATACCGTCATCAGAGGCCATGAGATCCACTACAGCCTCATCCTCCTCCAACGAGCGCTGATAACTCCGCTTGAATTCCTCAAATGCCGAATAATACCTGGCCTTGAACTCCTCGAACTCTTTCTCCCGCTGCAGTTCGAAGTCAGAGCGCATACCCTCGCGCTGCCGCTTGAACTGCTCAAAAGCCGACTCATTGTTCTGTGCCGAAGCTACTTCGGAGCCCAGCACGATCATCAGTAAAATGAGGGAAAACTTTTTCATAGCAGATAGATTTAAATATTTCCCTCAAATATAATAAAAAATTTACAATTTCCTGCCTCTCAGCCGCAGGCTGTTGGTCACCACGCTCACACTGCTCAGGGCCATTGCGGCTCCGCCTATCATTGGATTGAGGAGGAATCCATTGACTGGATAAAGGATGCCCGCTGCGACCGGGACAGCGATTATGTTGTAAATAAAGGCCCAGAAAAGGTTCTGGCGGATAGTGCGTATGGTAAGTTGCGAGAGACGGACTGCCTCAGGAATCTTTGTCAGGTCCGAGGAGAGAATGGTAATCATGGCGGTATCAATCGCAATGTCGCTGCCACCACCCATAGCGATACTCAGGTCTGCCTGAGCGAGGGCCGCACTATCGTTGATGCCGTCCCCGGCCATTGCGACCTTGTGCCCTGCGGCCTGGAGTTCCTTGACGTAGAAAGCCTTGTCCTGTGGCAGGACTCCGGCGCGGAACTCTGTGATGCCGGCGGCACGGGCCACTGCGGCGGCCGATGCCTCATTGTCCCCGGTCAGCATGACGGTGCGGATGCCCATGCGGCCGAGCCTGGCCACCGCTTCTACGGAAGTGGGCTTGATGCGGTCGGTTATGGCCACTGCCGCGAGAGCCCTGCTGCTGTCCGCGAACCATATCACCGTGCGGGCCTCCTGCAGCCATGCTTCCGATCGGGCCAGCAGCTCCCGCCCGGGCACTATTCCGTTTGCCCTCAGCAGGTCCAGGTTACCGGCATAATAGGTGACTCCGCTGCAGGCTCCGCGCACTCCCTTGCCGGGGATATTCTCAAAGGAGACAATCTCCGCAACAGACCCTTCTGAGCCGGACATTGCCTTTACCACCGCCTCCGCCAGAGGATGCTCCGAAAGGGACTCGAGGGCGGTGAGGACGGGACGGAAGGACTCGGCGCCTGTGGCCCAGCACTGGTCCACCACCTCGGGACGGCCCTCGGTGAGGGTGCCGGTCTTGTCCACCACCACCGTATCCACCTTGCGGGCGACCTCGAGACTGGCAGCGTCCTTAATCAGGATGCCGTACTTGGCGCCCTTGCCTACGCCCACGATTATGGCCGTAGGAGTGGCCAGACCGAGGGCGCAGGGACAGGCTATGATGAGCACGGTGATCATGCAGAGGAGACCGTGGATGAAACCGTCCTGAGGGGCGAATATCCACCAGGCGGCGAAGACGAGCACGGCGATGCTGATGATAACGGGCACGAATACGGCGGCCACCCGGTCCACGAGGTTCTGTACCGGAGCCTTGCTGCCCTGGGCGTCCTGAACCATGCGGATGATCTGGGACAGCATGGTGTCGTTTCCGGTCTTGTCGGCACGGAAACGGAAGGCGCCCTTCTGATTGATGGTTCCGGCGAAGACCTTGGATTCGGGCTGTTTGAATACGGGTACAGGCTCGCCGCTAAGCATACTCTCATCCACGTAGGACTCACCGCTGAGCACCGTGCCGTCGACGGCCACGCGATCGCCCGGCTTGACGATGATGGTGTCCCCCGGACGGGCCCACTGTATGGGGACCTCCTTCTCGCTGCCGTCCTCCGCGAGCACGGTCACGGTCTTGGGCTGGAGTCCCATGAGGGCGCGGATGGCTCCGGTGGTCTTCTGCTTGGCGCGGGCCTCAAGCAGACGGCCGATGAGGATGAAGGCGATGATGACGCTGGCCGCTTCGAAGTACAGGTGCGGCTCAATGCCGCGGGAGAGCCAGAAATCGGGGAAGAAAAAATTGAATACGCTGAACAGCCAGGCTACGCCGGTGCTGCTGGCCACGAGGGTGTCCATGTTGACTGCACGGTGACGGAGCTGCTTGAAGGTGTTGACGAAGAAACGGTGGCCGAAGACGAAGACCGTCACGGTGGCCAGCACGAAAGTCACCCACTGTCCCCAGCGCAGGTCCATGAAGAACATACTCAGCACGAAGACGGGCAGGGCGCTGATGACCGCCCCTACGGTCTGACGCCTGAGGGCGCGGTACTGCTTGACGCGCTCGGTCTCGGCGGCCTCCTCCTCGTTCTCCACGTCGGTTATCAGGCCGTATCCGGCCTCCTCCACCGCTTTCTGCAGGGCTTCGGGAGTGCATTTATCAGTATCGAAGGTCACCAGGGCGGTGGCGGAAGCGTAGTTGACATTAGCCTCCTCGACTCCTTCACAGGAATTGAGCACCTTGTTGACGCGGGCGGCACACGCAGCGCAGCCCAGCCCGGTTACCGGAAAAACTTCCTTTTTCTGCATAAGTATTGATTTTAAGAGTGACTGCAAATATACGCACGGAGAGCAGCAACCTGATTGCATTTATTCGTTATCTTTGCCGCCGGATTAAGAGTACCGCACCGAACCATGAATATCGTATACAACACAGCTCTGATCTTTGCGAAAGCTGTTCTGAACCTGTTTGCCGCCGGACAAGGCGGCCGTCCTGGAGAAAGCAAATTCCGCAAATTTGCACGCGGCCAGCGCAGACTGACCGCCCGCATCAGGGAAGAATGCTCCGGAACAGAAGACAACAGGCCCACCATATGGTTCCACGCAGCCTCGCTCGGAGAATACGGAGTCGCCAGGCCCATCATCCGGGAATTCGTCAAGGACGGACGGTGGAGGATAGTGCTTACATTTTTCTCTCCCACCGGCTGCGAGGCGCTGAAGGACCGCCACGAAGGGATTGACTGCGTCAGCTACCTCCCGCTGGACACCAGGGGCAATGTCCGCAGGTTCCTGGACACCGTAAGGCCGCAGAGGGCGGTATTCATCATCTCGGAATACTGGCTCAACTACCTGGAGGAGCTCCGCCGCAGGAGCATTCCCACCTTCCTGATTTCCGCAGTCATCACCCGCAGAGCCCCCTTTTTCAAATGGTACGGACGCCCGTACCGCAAGGCGCTGCAGACGTACACCCGCATAACGGTCCTCAACGAAGAATCCAGGGCCAATCTGGAATCGTCCGGATACACCTCCGTCACCGTCACCGGAGACCCCCTCTTCGACAATGTGGCGGCGGCGGCCTCCACCCCCTATTCCGACCCGACGGTAGAAAAGTTCAGCCGGGCGGCGGAAGGCAGGATTTTCATAGCCGGAAGCACCAGTGACGACAACGACGTCCGCCTGGTGACCGCCCTGGCGAACGCCAACCCCGACATACATTTTCTCATTGTACCCCACGAGATTACTCCGGAAAGCATCGGGGACATCCGTTCCCGCCTGCACGGACGCAGCCTCCTTCACTCCGAGTGCGGCCCCGACACCTCATTTGCATATGTCCAGACTCTTATCATCGACTTTGTGGGCGCACTGGCCTACCTCTACCGCTATGCCCGCTGGGCCTACGTGGGAGGTGGATTTACCCCCTACCTGCACAGCATCATCGAGGCCACCGTCTATGGACTGCCGGTCGCCTTCGGCCCCGAGATTCACCGGAAGGTGGTACCGGAGGAGCTGATAAGGTTGGGGATAGGACGCATCGTCCGCACTCCGGAAGAGCTCTGCCGATGGCTGGAGCCGCTCAAGGACGATGACGGGGAGCTGAGGAGGATAAAGGAAGCCGCCACATCCTATGCCCGAAGCAAGTGCGGGGCAACAGAGATGATTTTCCGCATCTGCGCTTGCTCTCAATAAGAATTTTTCATATCTTGCATTGTTTTTAGACAGAATCTAATGCACGTTACTGAGATATGAGAATAATCTGCGTCATACCTGCCAGGGCCGAATCCTCCAGATTCTTTGAGAAACCGCTGGCCCTCATCTGCGGCAAGCCCATGATTCAGTGGGTATATGAGCACTGCAAGGAAGTAGAGGTCTTCGAAGAGGTGTATGTGGCCACCGACAGTGGAAAGATAAAGGACACCGCCGAGGCCTTCGGAGCTAAGGTTATCATGACATCCCCCCACCACGATACAGCCACAGAACGTCTGTACGAGGTATCCACACATATCCCGGCCGACCTCTACGTGATGGTCAACGGTGACGAGCCCCTGCTGACCCGGGAAGCCATCGTCCAGTGCATCCCCGCGGACCTGGACCCGGACACCCTGTACGTATCCAACCTCATGACCGACTTCTCCAACCCGGTGGAGGTCGTCGACAGCACCAACCTAAAGATAGTAACCGCCGCCGACAACCGCTGCCTTTTCATCTCGCGCAGCCCCATCCCCTACCCCAAGGGAAATATGGACTACGTCTACCACAAATTCGTAGGAGTGGGCGCGTTCACCCGCAAGGCTCTGGACTTCTACCACAATACCCCCCGCGGCCCTATCGAGAAGATAGAGGAGAACGATTCGTTCCGATTCATAGAGAACCACGTACCCATCTACTACTACAACTGCCACTGCAAGTCCCTCTCCGTGGACAACCGTAAGGACATCGAAGGCGTCGAGAAGTACCTCCAGGGCCTATGCTAGCCGAGAGATTCCCGATGGTCTGCAAAGGCCTGCGCAAGGCGGCCTGGTTCGCGGGCAGTTTCATCACCTACTGCATACCCCGCGGCATTTACCGCCGGAGGCTGCCACGTCTCCTTGCCTCTATGACGGAAAGCGAGAGACAGGAGGTCATGCGCCGCACTGACTACTACAACCGGATGGGGACGGATGCCCGCCCCACTCCCTCCTGGAGGACAGTGGGCGGTTTCAGGTATCCCAAGGGCAAGCGGAAATTCTCGACCTACTTTTTCGACCTGTACCGCAGCATCCGCTACTTCGCCCCCGGACTGAGATTTGCATATCTTCCGGGAGACGTAACAGAGATACCCGGCGAGCCCACTATCGTCAAGAGCCGTCCACTGGTTCAGGACGGTTCCGATGCCAACTCCGTACTGAGCCGCCTCAACACCGTCCGCCACTTCTATTTTCCAAAGGACAGCAGGCCGTTCCGGTCGAAGAAGAACATGCTCGTCAGCCGTAATGCCGTATACCAGCCCCACCGCCGCAAGCTGCTCGAGATGTACTTCGGCCATCCGATGTGCGATCTTGGACAGATCAATCCAGACACCAACCTCCAGCATCCGGAGTGGCACAAAGAGTATCTCACCATACCGCAGCAGCTTGAATACAAGTTCGTAAGCTGCATCGAGGGCAATGACGTAGCCACTAACCTCAAGTGGGTAATGGCCTCCAACTCCCTGGCAGTCATGCCCAGGCCCCAGTACGAGACCTGGTTCATGGAAGGCACCCTCATCCCGGACTACCACTATGTAGAGATAAAACCTGACTACAGCGACCTCATAGAGAAAATGCAGTACTACATAGACCGTCCGGAAGAGGCCGAAGCCATAATCAAGCACGCCCACGAATATGTAGACCGCTTCCGGAACAGACGCATAGAGAAACTGACACAGCTCTGCGTTCTTCAGAAATACTTCCGCAACACAGGACAAATCTAAAACAAGTACTATGAAAAATCAGTCTTCAGCAAAAAAAACTCTGCTCGTAATCAGAATGTCGGCACTGGGAGACGTAGCCATGACTATCCCGGTAATCTACTCATTCGCAAGGGAATATCCTGACTGGCAGGTCAAGGTCCTCACTCAGGAATTCTTCTCACGCCTCTTTATAGACAGGCCCGTGAATATCTCATTCATCATCGCCTCCCCCAGTGGACGCCACAGAGGCATCATAGGCCTTTTCAGGCTGATAAATGAGATACGCAAGGAGGGCATCTGCGCAGTGGCAGACTTCCACAATGTTCTGAGATCCTGGATCATCGACGGAGCAATGCTACTCAGTGGCCACAGCGTCCGGATGGTCCGCAAGGACAGGCGCGGACGCCGTCAGCTGACTCATCGTAAAGAAGGTGAGGCTCCAGTCCCCCAGCGCAGCTACATTCTGCGCTACTTCGACGTCCTGGAACGGCTGGGACTGCCCGCAAAGGAGCATTTCACCTCCATCTTTCCCCACAGGCAGCCCTACAGAGCAGAAGAGGAGCCGGTTCCCGTCATCGGCATTGCCCCTTTCGCACGCTACAGTACGAAAACCTATCCCCTCGAAATGATGGAACAGGTAGTCAGTACACTTTCAGGCAGAGGATACAAAATCTTCCTCTTCGGCAGCCGCGGACATGAGGAGACCGTCCTCAAAGGCTGGCAGGACCGTTATAACGGAGTGACTGCTGTCGCCGGAAACTTTATACTGGAAAAAGAACTGGAGCTGATGAGCATCCTTGACCTGATGATCTCGATGGACTCCGCCAACATGCACATGGCTGCCCTGGCGGGAACCAGGGTGCTGTCAGTCTGGGGAGGCACGACACCGGAATGCGGATTCCTGGGATGGGGACAGAAAGAGGAAGACGCGGTATGCCTGCACCTGCCTTGCCAGCCCTGCACAATCGCAGGCAGCAAAGAGTGCCACTTGAATCACTTCGACTGTATGAAAAAGATTACTTGTGAATCTATCTGCAAGAAAATCACAGACTTAGTAGAATAGGGTGGAAGATGGGACTCGAACCCACGACCCTTGGTGCCACAAACCAATGCTCTAACCAACTGAGCTACATCCACCATTTAAAATTTTCCCCTAAAAGGGAGTGCAAATATAAGAATACTTTTCTTATTCACGCAAATTTTCTATATTTGAAGACAAATTTTTAACAAAACACTATTACCATATGGCACGTGAAATCAAATTTTCCCTGGTTTACAGGGATATGTGGCAGTCTTCAGGAAAATATGTTCCGAGGGTTGACCAGCTTGTCCAGATCGCCCCTGTCATCATCGATATGGGATGCTTCGACAGAGTAGAGACCAACGGAGGAGCTTTCGAGCAGGTAAACCTCCTCTTCGGCGAGAACCCCAACAAAGCCGTAAGAGCATGGACCGCCCCGTTCAACAAAGTCGGTATTCAGACACACATGCTGGAGAGAGGCCTCAACGCCCTCCGTATGAATCCCGTACCCAGGGATGTGAGGGGTCTCATGTATAAAGTGAAGGCCAAGCAGGGAACCAACATCTCCCGCTCTTTCTGCAGCCTCAACGACCACCGCAACCTCAAGGATTCGGTCATCCTCGCCAAGGAGGGCGGCATGATCTCCCAGGTGGCCCTCAGCATCACCTACTCCCCCATCCACACCGTAGAGTATTACATGGACATCGTGGACAAGGTGGTGGAATACGGCTGCGACGAGATCTGTCTCAAGGACATGGCCGGCATCGGACGTCCCGCCTTCTTAGGCCGTCTGACCAAGAGCATCAAGGACAAATATCCCCACATCATCGTGCAGTATCACGGCCATTCCGGACCCGGCTTCTCGACAGCCTCCATGCTGGAGGTGGCCCGTGCCGGCGCCGACTACTTAGACGTGGCCATGGAGCCCCTGTCCTGGGGTAAGATCCATCCCGACGTAATCACCATCCAGGCCATGCTCAAGGACGCAGGCTTCCTGGTAAAGGACATCAACATGGACGCCTACATGGAGGCCCGCCGTCTGACCCAGACATTCATCGACGACTTCCTGGGCATGTTCATCGAGCCGAACAACTACATCAGTTCCTCCCTCTTAGTGGGCTGCGGCCTGCCCGGCGGCATGATGGGCTCCATGATGGCCGACCTCAAGGGCTTCCAGAGCGCCATCAACATGTCCCTGCGCAACCAGGGCAAGAAGGAAGTTTCCCTCAACGAGCTGATGGTAATGCTCTTCCAGGAGGTTGAGTACGTATGGCCCAAGCTCGGCTATCCCCCTCTCGTAACTCCTTTCAGCCAGTACGTGAAGAACACCGCCCTGATGAACCTCATGCACACACTCAAGGGCGAGCCCAGGTGGAAGACCATCGACAAGGACACCATGAACATGATCCTCGGCAAGACCGGTACCCTGCCCGGCCCTTTAGCTCCAGAGATTCTCGACATCGTCAAGGAAAAAGGCCTGGAGTTCTACACCGGCAATCCTCAGGACGCCTTCCCCGACGAGCTGCCTCACTTCATCGAGGAGATGAAGAAGGAAGGCTGGGACCGCGGCCAGGACGACGAGGAGCTCTTCGAGTTCGCCATGCACGAGCGCCAGTACCGCGACTACAAGAGCGGAGTGGCCAAGGACCGCTTCAACAAGGAGCTCGAGGCCGCACGCGAGAAGGCCGGTGCCCCGAAGATCGTCACCCGCAAGGTGGTCGAGGTGCCCGCATTCGACGTGGAGAAGATTATGGCGGAGCATCCCAAGGCCATGCCTATCCAGGCCGTTGCCAAGGGTAAGCTCATCTGGAGGTACAATGTCTCGGACGACAGCACAGCCCCCGCCATCGGCACCAAGTTCGAGGAACTCACCCCGATCTGCTACATCCAGACCTACTACGGAGTGGAGCCTGTCTATGCACCCATTACAGGCAAGCTCATCCAGGTAGAGGTGAAGCACAACGAGAACGTGGAGATCAACCAGGTACTCTGCTTCATCGAGTAGATTCCTGAATTCATGAAACAGAAGAGGCCGTGTCCAAGTCGGGCACGGCCTCTTTTTGCATTAAGCTCTCAGCTTATTCCTTACCTGCGAGACGCTTGTAGGACTCGTAGCGGATCTTGGCGAACTGCTCGGTCTTGTCGAAGAGTTCCTGAGCGATGTCGGGGAAGGTCTTCATCAGCGAGCTGTAGCGCACCTCACCCTTGATGAACTCCTGGAACTTGCTCCAGTCGGGCTCCTTGCTGTCGAGGCTGAAAGGATTCTTGCCCTCGTCGGTCAGAGCGGGGTTGAAGTGATACAGATGCCAGTAACCGCACTCGACGGCGAGTTTCTCCTCGTGCTGGCTCTTGCCCATGCCGTTGCGCAGACCGTGGTTGATGCAGGGTGCGTAGGCGATGATCAGGGAAGGTCCGTTGTAGGCCTCTGCCTCCTTCAGGACGTTGAAGTACTGAGCGGGGCTGGCGCCCATAGCCACCTGTGCCACGTATACGTAACCATAGCTCATGGCCATCATGCCGAGGTCTTTCTTGCGTACTCTCTTGCCGGAGGTTGCAAACTTGGCCACGGCACCTGCGGGGGTGGACTTGGACGACTGTCCGCCGGTGTTGGAGTACACCTCGGTGTCGAGGACGAGGACGTTGACATTCTCGCCGGAAGCCAGGACGTGGTCCAGTCCGCCGTATCCGATGTCGTATGCCCAGCCGTCACCGCCGAAGATCCACTGGCTGCGGGCAGGGATGTAGTCCTTGTAATCCAGGAGCTGACGGCAGGCCTCGCAGTCGCTCTCCCCGAGCATCGGTACGAGCTTGTCGCAGATCTCACGTGTAACGGCGGCATTGCCTCTCTCGGCGAGCCACTGCTCGAAGAGGGCCTTGATCTCGGAAGAGCACTTCGGGCACTCGAGACCCTGCTTCATCAGGTTGGCTACTGTGTTGCGCAGACGCTCGGTTCCGAGTCTCATACCGAGACCGAACTCGGCGTTGTCCTCGAACAGGGAGTTGTCCCATGCGGGTCCGCGGCCGTTGCGGTCGGTGCAGTAAGGAGACGAGGGGAAGGAGCCGCTGTAGATCGACGAGCAGCCGGTAGCGTTGGCCACCATCATGTGGTCGCCGAAGAGCTGGGTGATGGTCTTGATGTAAGGTGTCTCACCGCAGCCGGCGCAGGCACCTGAGAACTCGAACAGAGGTTGTGAGAACTGGGAGTTCTTGAGGTTCTGAGTCTTGGGAGCGACGGTATCCTTGTAGCCCACGTTGGCATGCATGTAGTCAAATACAGGCTGCTGGTCCATCTGTGTAGCAAGGTGCTTCATCTCAAGAGCCTTCTCCTTGGCGGGACATACGTCCACGCAGTTGCCGCAGCCGGTGCAGTCCATGGGAGATACCTGCATGGTGAAGCGGTATGCCTTGAATGCAGCGATACCCTGGGTGCTCTTGACTGCCTTGGGAGCCTTGGCCAGTTCCTCCTCGGTGGTGAGGAAAGGACGGATGGCGGCGTGAGGGCAGACGTATGCGCACTGGTTGCACTGGATACATTTCTCAGGGTTCCACTCGGGAACGCTTACTGCGATGCCTCTCTTTTCGAATGCAGCTGTACCGGCAGGGATGGTGCCGTCGGCATACTCACCGGTGAAAGCACTTACAGGCACGTCATAGCCGTTCTGGGCGTTGACCACATCGGCCACGCTGCGTACCCACTCGGGGGCCAGACGGTCGAAGTTGGCGGGACGGAAGCGGGCTACGATTCCGTTCCACTCTGCAGGAACAGTCAGTTCCTCATACTCGGCTCCGCGGTCCACTGCGGCGTAGTTCATGCTGACCACCTTCTCTCCCTTCTTGCCGTAGCTCTTGTCGATGGCTTTCTTCATGAAAGCCACTGCCTGCTCGTAAGGGATGATGCCGGTAATCTTGAAGAACGCCGACTGGAGGATGGTGTTGGTACGGTTGCCCAGACCTATCTCCTCGGCTATCTTGGTGGCATTGATGATGTATACTTTCAGGTTCTTCTCAGCGATAACCTGCTTTACATGATCAGGGATTCTCTTGATGGTCTCCTCTACCGACCAGAGGCTGTTGAGGAGGAATGTACCACCCCTCTTGATACCCTTGAGAACATCGTACTTGTTCAGGTATGAAGGCACGTGGCAGGCCACGAAGTCAGGGGTGGACACGAGGTAGGGAGAAGTGATCGGGCTGTCACCGAAACGCAGGTGCGAGCAGGTATAGCCGCCGGACTTCTTGGAATCGTAGTCGAAATAACCCTGGCAGTACTTGGGAGTGTGGTCACCGATGATCTTGATGGTGTTCTTGTTGGCGCCCACAGTACCGTCAGAACCGAGACCGTAGAACTTGCACTCGTATGTGCCCTTCTTGGCCAGGGAGATCTCCTCGCCCACGGGGAGGGACTTGAATGTCACGTCATCGGTGATACCGATGGTGAAATCGGTCTTGGGCTGTTTCTGTTTGAGATTCTTGTATACAGCGAAGATCTGGGCAGGGCTGGTGTCCTTGGAGGACAGACCGTAACGGCCGCCGATGACATAGGGAGCGTCACCGCCCATCTCGGCCAGGGTAGACTTGATATCCAGATACAGGGGCTCGCCTACGCTTCCGGGCTCCTTGCAGCGGTCGAGAACGGCGATTCTCCTGACGCTCTTGGGCAGTACCCTGAAGAAATACTTGGCTGAGAAAGGTCTGTACAGACGGACTGTGATTACACCGACCTTCTCACCCTTGGCCATGAGGGCATCCACTACCTCGCGGATGGTCTCGCATACGGAACCCATAGCGATGATTACATCCTTGGCATCGGGATCTCCATAGTAGTCGAAAGGCAGATAATGACGTCCGGTCAGCTCGCCTATCTCACCCATATAACGGGCTACGATATCAGGAACGGCGCTGTAGTAGGTGTTGCAGGCCTCGCGTGCCTGGAAGTACACGTCGGGGTTCTGGGCCGTACCGCGGGTAACGGGCTTGTTGGGATTGAGGGCCTTCCTGCGGAAAGCGGCAAGGGCCTTCTCGCTGATCATGCCCTTGAGGGCGTCTGAGTCCAGAACTTCTATCTTCTGAATCTCATGAGAGGTACGGAATCCATCGAAGAAATGGATGAAAGGCACGCTTGACTTGATGGCGGACAGATGGGCCACGGCGCCGAGGTCCATGGCTTCCTGCACGCTCGAGGATGCCAGCATGGCGAATCCGGTCTGCCTGCAGGCCATGACGTCCTGATGGTCTCCGAAGATGGAGAGGGCCTGTGTTGCAAGTGCACGGGCCGATACATGGAAGACTGCGGGGAGCAGCTCGCCTGCGATCTTGTACATGTTGGGGATCATCAGCAGCAGACCCTGGGAAGCAGTGAACGTGGTAGTCAGAGCACCGGCCTGGAGTGAGCCGTGAACAGCGCCGGCGGCACCGCCCTCACTCTGCATCTCGGTGACTTTCACAGTTTCCCCGAAAAGGTTCTTCTTTCCGAAAGCAGCCCACTCGTCCACGTACTCTGCCATGGTCGAAGAAGGCGTAATGGGGTAGATGGCGGCATGCTCGCTGAACATGTAGGCCACATGCGCAGCGGCGTAGTTGCCGTCACAGGTGATAAAAGTTTTTTCTTTTGCCATTACTAGACAATTTAGTTTTTAGTAGTTATTGTTATTGAGTTGAACACTTTATTTCTCTGCGGGAAGACATTTCTTGATAAGCCCCTGCAGCACGGCACCGGGACCGAGCTCCACGAACTCGGACGCGCCGTCGCGATGCATGTTGAGCACTGTCTGGGTCCATCTTACGGGAGAAGTCAGCTGTTTCAGCAGCTTCTCCTTGATGATGGTCGGGTCGGTGGAAGGCTGCGCATCCACATTCTGATATACGGGGCATACGGGCACCTTGATGTCAGTACGGCTGATGGCCTCGGCCAGCTCTACCCTGGCGGGCTCCATCAGAGGAGAGTGGAACGCACCGCCCACTGCCAGGCGGAGCGCCCTCTTGGCACCGGCCTCCTTCAGGACGGCGCAGGCCTTGTCCACGGCCTCGATCTCGCCGGAAATCACCAGCTGGCCCGGGCAGTTGTAGTTGGCGGGAACCACCACACCATCTATCTCTGCACACGCCTTCTCCACCACATCGTCAGGCAGGCCGATGATGGCCGCCATGGTCGAGGGATGAGCCTCGCAGGCCTTCTGCATGGCCATTGCCCTGGCATATACCAGACGGAGACCGTCCTCGAAGGACATGGCTCCGGCGGCCACGAGAGCCGAGAACTCGCCGAGGGAGTGACCTGCCGTCATTCCGGGATGGAAGTCCTCTATCACTGCGGCAGCGGCCACCGAATGGATGAACACCGCAGGCTGAGTGACCCTGGTCTGCTTCAGATCATCGGCGGTACCGGTAAACATTATATTGCGTATATCGAATCCAAGAATATCGCAAGCGCTGTCGATCAGCGCCTTAGCCTTGGGACTGGACTCATACAGATCCTTGCCCATCCCTGTGAACTGTGCTCCCTGTCCGGGAAAAACGTAAGCTGTCATATCAAATATTCAGTTTTTATTTATACATTTGCAGTCCGTTTGCCTCCGTAGTTTAATGGATAGAATGAGAGATTCCGGTTCTCTTGGTTGGGGTTCGATTCCCCACGGAGGTACTATTCTTCAATTTGTTTTATATTTTCATCTATTTCCACTTCCATATCTTTCATCCTTCTCCTGATGGTATAGGTGGAGGCGAACTCCGACA
>DVHI01000054.1 GCA_018712275.1 Candidatus Coprenecus avistercoris
GCAACTGTATTATATTCAGTTGATGTCACACGTGTTGTAAAAACCATTGCAGATTTACTACCTGCATAGGGCTCCTGGTCAGTATAAGCAGATGTTACAAATAGACGCATCTCTTCCGTATCATACGCAGGCCAACCTGTAACTACCGCATTTGAGTAATAACCAATCATTGTTTTTTTGCTATTGACATCCCACCATGCTGTAGATGATTCTGAGTATGGTCGATACCAATCCATTTGCTTTGTAGACCAAACGGCTGTATATGAATGTGATAAGGTTGTCCACTCCTCAAACCCTGCATTCCCCACCTGCTGCTCCGTCTCCGTCGTAAAGCCCTCCGTCGCCTCGGACTGACAGTTGTTGTACACTGCACGGAAGGTGTAGTTGGTACCCGGCTCAAGGCCCAGGACTGTCAGCGTCTTCACGCCACCGTCCACTGCGGCATCCGCTGTCTCCGGGCTCACCCATGTGGACGAACCCTGCTTCTGATACTGCACGGAGAGTTTCTGCGCGTCTCCGTCCGTGGAGAGGGACAGATATGCCCTGCGGGCCCACATGCCGGCAGGCTGCACCGTCACGTACTTGGATGCTTCCGCAGGGGCTATGGTCACTGTCCGGGACGCCGACTTGCCTTTGGCATCTGTGACAGTTATTTCGAATGTGTGGGTGTTGGCCGCAGCATCTGCATTGTATGCCAGCTTCTGAGCGAACTGCTCGAATTCTATGCCGGCCTGCGGAAGGGTCATTGTTTTCGAGAAATCGGGGAATTCGATGCCATGCTGACGGAGCAGGTCGCCCTGACTGCCCTCCAGAGCGCAGAGATTCACTTCCTTGGGCAGGTCATAATCGTCGAAATAGGCCGAAGTCACTTTCAGACTGCAGGATGCGAGGGTGGTACGGGCATCCCAGGTGAAATTAACGGCCGCAGCCTCCGGCATTGTACCTTCTATAAATGAGGGAAGGGCTCCGGTCTCCGCATCAAAACCGCTCAGGGAAGAGATTGAAGGGGCTTCCGTCGGCAGAGACGCGGAGAGGTCAATGGGTATTTCCACGTCATTGGTTCCGTAATCTACCGTCAGGGACAGACCGAGTTCCTGTTCAGGCTCTGCCTTGGTATTCAGGCTGAGGGTAATGAAGTCTCCCGGAGAAGCCTGAACCTGAGAGCTGTTGCGGAAATACCATTTCTTACCGTCGTGATCGGTCAGCTCCACATCGACAGTCAGGGGGTCAGCGGGCATGTAGCCGGCCTCATCCTTGTGGGCCATGTCGAAGACGAGGGATCCTCTCCTGCCCGTAACGGTCGTCTTGTATTCCTGATAATCATTGAGCATGTCCTCCCCGTAAGCCACGGCCACCTTGATATTGGCCATACGGCATACAGCACTGACACTGACCACATCCTGAGCAGGTACCGTGAATGTGGACTCGCCCTTGAAGAACCAGGCGCTCCAGCCGCTGGCCAGGGAGTCGCCGTAAGTGGCCCTGAGAGTGTAGGGCCCGCCGGCATTCATGTGAAATGCCGCATTCTCTCCGCTCTTGTACTCCGCGTAGGTGTTCCAGCGCTTGAAGATGACTCCTTTGGAGTTGATAATCTCCACCTTGAAGTCGTCTACATTCAGCGGATTGGCCACAGTGTCCAGTTCCGCACGGGTCGCCGGAAGCTCAGTGGTCAGGTCAATCCTGACTCCGCCCTTCCCTGGCTCATAAAGCGTCTCCTCCTTCCGGGAACATGAGGATACCAGGAGTACAAGGAGCAAAAGGTGCATTGAAAAAACTTTCGTTTTACTCATTTGCTTCCAAATTTAGGGTTTAGTACTAATATTCCATTTTATCAATCGGCGGCAAAAGTAGCATTTTTTTCTCCCGCGCAGCCATTCTTCGGGAAAAACTTAATAAATTTGCAGGGTCCCAAAAAGGGGCATTTTTGGATAATGAGCGAAGAATTAAGAAATTACGATGGAAGTGCGATAGAGACCCTCGACTGGTACACCCACATCCGCACCCGCCCGGGCATGTACATCGGCAGCACCGGTGACGGCTCGATGCCTGACGATGGCCTGTATGTGCTGGTCAAGGAAGTGATAGACAACTCTATAGACGAATACGCCTCCGGCTTCGGCAAGGAAATAATCATCACCGTCGAGGGCCGTCAGGTGACGGTGCGCGACTTCGGCCGCGGCATCCCCCTCGAGAAGCTGATCGACGCCTCCAGCAAGCTGATGACCGGCGGCAAGTTCGACAGCGGGGTATTCAAGAAGAGCGTAGGACTCAACGGTATAGGTATCAAGGCGGTCAATGCCACCTCGGTATATTTCCAGGTGACGGCATGGAGGGACGGCAGATGGCGGAGCGCCACCTATTCCAAAGGTATACTGGAGAAGGACGAGAGCGGGGAAGGCTCCTCCGAGAAGAACGGCACCCTCGTCAGCTTCATCGCCGACGACGAGGTCTTCCACAACTACTCCTACAACATGGAGTTCATCCAGACCATGGTGCGCAACTACGCCTACCTCAACACCGGCCTGACCCTCCGCCTCAACGGCACCACATACCACTCCCAGAACGGTCTCCTGGACCTGGTCAACGAGACCATGGTCGCCGAGCCGCTCTACCCGCCCATCCATCTCAAGGGCGAGGACATCGAGTGCGTCATCACCCACGGGGACAGCAACGGGGAGAACATAGCCTCCTTCGTCAACGGCCAGAACACCACCCAGGGCGGTACCCATCTCGCCGCCTTCCGCGAGGCCGTGGCCAAGACCGTCAAGGAGCATTTCAAGAAGGACTTCGAGCCGGCCGACATCCGTCAGTCGATAGTCGGGGCCATCAGCATCCGCGTCAACGAGCCCGGCTTCGGCAACCAGACCAAGACCAAGCTCAGCTCCAAGGACGTGCGTCCGGGCCTCTCGCTCCGCTCCTTCATCGGCGACTTCGTGGAGGAGGAACTGGACAACTACCTGCACAAGCATCCCGAGACGGCCTCCATCATGCTCAAGAAGATCCAGGCCTCCGAGAAGGAGCGCAAGGCCATCTCCGGCATCCAGAAGAACATCAAGGAGAAAGTCAAGAAAGCCAGCCTCTGCAACAAGAAGCTGCGCGACTGCCGCGTGCACTATACCGACACCCGCAACCCCCTGGCCGAGCAGTCCTCGATATTCATCACCGAGGGAGACTCCGCCAGCGGCTCGATCACCAAGATCCGCGACGTGAACACCCAGGCCGTGTTCAGCCTCCGCGGCAAGCCCCTCAACTGCGTACAGAAGAGCGAGAAGGAGGTCCGCGAGAACGAGGAGATGCTCCTGCTCAAGGCCGCCCTCAACGTAGAGGAGGACATGGACAACCTGCGCTACAACAAGATAATCATCGCCACCGATGCCGACGTGGACGGCATGCACATACGCCTGCTGATGGTCAGCTTCTTCCTGAAATACTACCCCGACCTCATCCGTCAGGGTCACGTCTACATCCTCCAGACCCCCCTCTTCCGCGTGCGCAACAAGAAGCGCAGCATCTACTGCTACAACGAGGAGGAGAAGACCGCCGCGATGAAGGAGCTCGGTGCCGGCCATGAGATCACCCGTTTCAAAGGTCTCGGAGAGATATCCCCGGACGAGTTCAAGGACTTCATCGGAGAAGAGATGCGTCTCGACCCGGTCCGCCTCGATCCGGACGACAGCATCCCTCCCCTGCTGCAGTTCTACATGGGGAAGAACACCATGGACCGCCAGTCATTCATCCGTCAGAACCTGCGTTCCGACTTAATCCTTGAAATCGTATAATGAGAATAATCAGTCCCAAAACCGCCAAGCGCATACTCAGCATGATGGGTTGGAGAGGAATGGACGAGGCCATCCCCGCCCCCAAGTGCATCATACTCGGAGCCCCCCACACCTCCATCTGGGACTTCGTCATCTCATGGCTCTACTACCGCTCCGTCGGGGGCAATGCCAAGGTGATGATCAAGAAGGGCTTCTTCAAATGGCCCCTCGGCCCCATCCTGCGGCATCTCGGCGGCATCCCCGTGGACCGCACCACCGGCGGCGGAGCGCACCTGGTCCGTCAGATGATAGAGGAGTTCGAGAAGGACGAATACTTCCAGCTGGCCATAGCCCCGGAGGGCACGCGCCGGCCCGTAAAACGGTGGAAGGGAGGCTTCCACCTGATAGCCAAGGCTACCGGAGTACCGGTCTTCCTCGGCTATTTCGACTGGGGTACCAAGACAGTAGGCGCCAAGGAGGAGTTCCACATCACCGACGACGTGGACGCTGACCTCAAACGCATCAGACAGTGGTACAAGGACAAAGGTGTGGTAGGAAAATATCCTGAAAAATTCACTACCGGGGACGACCTGGACTAACAGCACAACACTATGGACAACGTACATCAGCGGTCGCTTCGGGCGCTGCTCGAATTCGCCTTTACACACTATCAGGACAAGCCCTTCCTGCACTTCATCGACGGGCCGGGCTACACCTACGGGGAATTTCACGCCAAGGCCCGCGAAATCGCGGAGCTCCTGGCCCGTTACGGCATAGGCCGCGGCTCCCTCGTGGGACTGCTCTCCCAGAACATGCCCAACTGGGGCGTAGCCTACTTCGCCACCGCCGCCTTCGGAGGCATCAGCGTCCCGATGCTGCCCGATTTTTCCGAAAGCGAGATCAAGCACATCCTCAAACATTCCGAGGCCAAGGCCCTCTTCGTCTCCCGCAAACTCCAGCACAAGGTCCTGCAGAAGGCCGTCGACCGCCTCGACGTGATCATCTGCCTCGACGATTTTTCCATAATCAAGGGAGAGCCTATAGCCTCCGAGCCCGCCCCCCTGCCCTCCGAAGAGGAGATCCAGCCCGATGACCTGGCCGCCATCATCTACACCTCCGGCACCACCGGCAGCTCCAAGGGCGTGATGCTCAGCCACCGCAACCTCTGCGCCAACCTCTGGTCCACCGAGGACGTCCGCCCGAGTTTCGACTGGGACGTGTGGCTGTCCCTGCTGCCCCTGTCCCACACCCTCGAGTGCAGCATGTGCCTGCTACTCCCGATGCAGGCCGGAGCCAGCGTCAACTACATCGAGAAAGCCCCCACCCCCTCGATCCTGATGAGCGCCCTCGCCAAGGTGCGCCCCACCACGATATTGTCCGTACCCCTTATTATAGAAAAGGTATACCGCAGCGCCGTGCTGCCCAAGCTCACCGCCACACCCCTGCTCCGGTTCATGCACAGGATACCGCCCATGAGGAAAATGATGCACCGCAAGGCCGGGAAGCAGCTCTTCGAGAAATTCGGAGGACGCATCCGCTTCTTCGGCATCGGCGGCGCAAGGCTCGACCCGGAGGTGGAGCGCTTCCTGCTGGAGGCCCGCTTCCCCTACGCCATAGGCTACGGCCTCACCGAGACCTCGCCCCTCATCGCCGCCGCTCCCCCCGACATGGTACGGCTCGGATCCACCGGTCCGGTAGTCAAGGGAGTAGAGCTTCGGCTGCTGGACAAAGACCCCAAGACCGGTGTGGGAGAGATAGCCGTCAAGGGGGACAATGTCTTCAAAGGCTATTTCAACAATCCGGAAGCCACCTCGTCAGCCTTCACCGAAGACGGCTGGTTCAAGACCCGCGACCTCGGCAAGCTGGACAAGGACGGCTGGCTCTATATCAAGGGCCGTTCCTCCACCACCATCATCGGACCCAGCGGAGAGAACATCTACCCCGAGGAAGTCGAGAGCGTCATCAACAGCCACGACATGGTGGCCGAGTCCCTGGTAACCAATCGCAAGGGCCGCCTGACCGCCCTCGTCCACTTCGACTCCGAGAAGCTCAAGGCCTTCCTCGAGTCGACCGACGAACTCAAGCGCACCACACAGGAAAAACTCGAGAATCTCAAGAAAGAGGTCCTCGAGTATGTCAATCAGAAAGTCAGCAAATTCTCCCGCATCAGTGAGATAGACCCCCAGGAAGAAGAGTTCGAGAAAACCGCCACCCACAAGATCAAGCGCTACCTCTACGACGGTTCGCGGGCTGGAGAACAGCAGAAAAAGAAAGAGTCTACTTCTGCTGGTAAAGGACGGGATTGAGAGCAGGGTCGTTGTACATTTTCACCTGACGGTAGAGCTTCATGTACTTGCGGCCTGACTCAATGTCCTCCAGCAGCTCGTCCAGAGCCGTAGACAGGTCTACAAGCTGCTGTTCCAGAGTACTCAGGCGGGAGGCGCACTTGGTACGGTGAGCCTCGTCGGCATCCTTGCGGCTGACCTCCACCCTCATGTGGTAAATCTTCAGGGCCAGGATGGACAGACGGTCCACAGCCCAGGCTGGGGTCTCAGTATTGATACCGGCTCCGGGGAGAGTCCGGATATCCTTGTATCTCATGTAGAAAATATCGTCGATGCGCTCCACCAGATCTGTACGGTCCTGGTTCGAGCGGTCGATGCGGCGCTTCAGGGCCAGGGCGTCCACAGGGTCTATGGCCGGGTCGCGGATGATGTCCTCCAGGTGCCACTGGACAGTGTCTATCCAGTTCTTGCGGTACAGGAGTCCGTCGAGGGATGTCCCGTCATACTTGTTTACGAAAGGAGCATCCACATCATCGATGCGGTGCCATGTCTCTATCTGATCTACGAACAGGTCGTAACAATGTTTGCTGAAACTCATGATGGTGTCTGGTTTTTAAGGGTTATTTGAAGTTGATGTCGAAGCGGCCGACCCATTCGCCCTGGGCTCCGGCCTGGACGACTACGACGTCACGGCCGACGCGGTTCTGGTAGACGCGGTCGGTCTTGAGGAAGGTGTGGCTGTGGCCGCCGATGATGATGTCGATGTTCTCGGAATCCTTGGCTAAGGCGACATCGTTGGCCTGGTCCGGATAGCCGGAGTAACCGAGGTGAGTGAGGGCGATGACCAGGTCGCACTTCTCGACGTTCTTCAGGTAGTCGGCCCACTTGTCGGCGGAGGCGAAGGCGTCCATGTAGACGATACCCTTCAGATTCTGCCTGGCGACCAAAGTCCGGAGAGGGACAGTCAGACCGAAGATGCCTATCTTCTTACCTGCCTTCTCCACGATGACATAAGGCTTCACCAGAGGCTCGAGGGCCGTGCCGGAGAAGTCGTAGTTGGCGCAGACGGTCTGGAACCTGGCCTTGGACAGGCGGCGGGCCAGTTCGTCCACCCCGTTGTCGTACTCGTGGTTGCCTATGGCCACGACCTCATAGCCGAGGGAGTTCATCACCTCCATCTCGAGGTCCCCGTTGAACACGGTGAAATAGGGAGTGCCCTGATTGTAGTCCCCGGCATCCACTATCAGCACGTGGTCCCTGCCGTACTGGGAAAGCACCTGCTGGAAATACTCGGCGCGGCGGTGCACTCCACCGGTGCCGGCACCCTTTCCGGTGCGGACCTCCTCTATCTGGGAGTGGGAGTCATTGGTATGCAGGATTACCAGGTCCTGAGCGGTGAGAGCGGGTGCGGCAGCAAAGAGCAGAAGGGCGGCTACCGCGGATATGATATTGTTCCTCATTTTCATAACTTGAGTCATCTGTTTTTAGTCCTCGTCAATGATTACACGTCCGTCCGTCTTGTTCTCCAGCACCACTCCGGATTCGGAGAGTTCCTCCAGATAGGCCACCGCAGCGTCCCGCATCACTATGCCGGTGCGCTTGATGGAGACGGCCTCGCTGCCGATGTGGAAGCGGTCGCCGCCGTCGAGCAGGAAATCGATGGTCACAAGGTTGTACAGGCCGTCCTCCTCCAAGGGCTGCCCTCCTATCAGGCAGTTCTCTATCTCCTTGTCCTCGACCAGTATCCGCACTCCTCCGAGGGCCTCGAAGCGCTCGCGGTGAGCGAAGTTCTCGAGTATCTCCCGCACGTCCTTGCCCTTCATCACGGCCACTACGACCGAGTTGTTGAACGGAAGGGTGGAATAGATGTCGTAGACGCGGACCGCGCCCTTGGGAAAGTTGCTGCGGATGCCGCCCATGTTGGTCAGGGAGAGCGTGGGATAATCGTTGTCGATATAAGGCTGAGCTGCATGTATCAGCATGTCGGCCACCAGGTTGGTAAGGGCGCTCTCGGGCTGGGCCTCCTCTATCTCGGCATTGGAGTAGATGACCACCTTCATCAGAGGGCCCATCTGCTCTTCATGTTCCGCAACGATGCTGTCAACCGGATACACAGTCGCACTCTCGTAAGTCGAGTCCATGTGTACCCTCTGCCACTTGTACTCAAAGTTCTGAGCACTCAGCAGCTGTCCCGCCAAAAGCAGCACAGGAACCACAAATAAAAACTTACAATCCTTCATCGTAAAAATCGTAAAATTAAATTCTAATTCTTAAACAATTCAAACAATCCGTCATTCCAAGGTCTACCCGAAAACGGACAAAACCGGAGAGAGGCAAATCATCGCAAATTAAACAAAGCCTCACCCGAGGTGCGTCAGAGTGGGTAAAATGCAAGGCGCCGAATCAATATTTAAGCCATTTCCAAATATCCTTCCAGGAGTATTTCGTGCCGTGCATCAGAATACCGATACGGTAAACCTTTCCGGAGAAGAACACAGCTATCAGGAAGGTAATCAGCAGCAGCCCGATGGACAGCAGCAGCTCCCAGGTCTGGACGCAGCCCTCGAAGGGTACGCGGGCGAGCATCACCATCGGGGAGGTGAAGGGAATCATGGAGCCCCAGAAGGCCAGCTGGCTGTCTGGGTTCTGGAAGGCCTGGAGCATGAGCAGCAGACCGATGATGAGGGGAATGGTCACGGGCAGGACGAGCTGCTGGGTGTCGGCCTCGTTGTCCACTGCGGAGCCTATGGCTGCGAAGAGGGAGGCGTACAGCAGGTAGCCGAGCACGAAGTAGATCAGGAAGCAGCCGATGATGAGGCCGAAGTTGACCTCCTTGATGGCCGAGAATACCTGGGCCATCTCACTCTCGGAGGCCTGGGCCATCTCGGTTATCTGCTCGGTGCCCATGCCGGCCATCTGGGTCATCTGCTCCATGGCCTCGGGGTCGCCCATCAGTTCGGGGCCCATGGCGAGCTGGAAGCCGAAGACTATGGCCAGGGTCAGTATCACCCAGATGAAGAACTGGGTGAGGGCCACGCTTGCCACGCCGAGAATCTTGCCTATCATCAGGTCGAAGGGCTTGACGGAGGAGACGATGACCTCGACTATCTTGTTGGACTTCTCGTTGATGACGCTGGTCATGACCATGTTGCCGAACATCGTCACGAACATGTAGATGACGAAGCCCATGATGAAGGAGATAGCCATGTTGATGCCGAGTATCGACTCACGGTCCTCGCCGTCCTCGCTGACGATGTAGGTGTTCAGGTCCACCTCGTGGCTGAGGTCCGCCTGTATCTGGTCGAAGTTCTCGATATTGTACTGCTGGAGCTTGTAGCGCTCGATGATGCTGTTGACGTCATCCTTTATCGCATCGCTCACCTTGGCGTTGATCTGCTTGGCGGCGTAGGCGTCCACTGTCACGTTGTTGGCGGTGTCCAGTGGTGAGACATACATCACGGCGTAGACTCCGAGGCTGTCGAGATGGTTCTTGATGAACTCGAGATCAGTGTTGTCGGGGAGAATATACTCTATCGTCGCCCCGCTCTCGAGGGCCTGGGCCACGACACCGGAGTCGTCTACCACCATCACCTTGTTCACGTCCTTGTCCCAGTCGGCCATCATTATCAGCGAGGGCACGATCATCAGGGCCGCGAACAGGATAGGTGTGACGATAGTGGTGATTATAAATGATTTCTTCTTGACGCGGATAGAGAACTCACGTCCCAGTACGAGTTGTATCTTCTTGAAGTCCATATTACTTGCCCTCCCCTTTTACTAATTGGATGAAAATATCGTTCATGCTCGGTATCAGCTCGCGGTAGGACACCACGTCGATGCCGCTGCCGGCCAGCTCCGAAAGTATCTGAGCCGAAGGCGTACCCTTGGCCACGTCGTAGACGGCCCTGCGGATATCCTTGTGCTCCACGTCGAAGGCGAGGGAGAGCACCGGTGAGCCGGACAGTTCCACTGAAGCCTCCGAAGGACGGTAGAGCACCTCCACCTGGTTGCGGCCGTGCTCGCGACGGATCTGCTCCACACCGCCGGTGACCACGAGGTTGGACTTGTTGATCAGGGCTATATTGTCGCACAGCTCCTCCACCGAGGCCATGTTGTGGGTCGAGAGGATGACCGTCGTGCCCTCGTCCCTCATGCGCAGGATCTCATCGCGGATAAGCTGGGCGTTGACCGGGTCGAAGCCGGAAAAAGGCTCGTCGAGAATCAGCAGCTCGGGTCTGTGGAGGACGGTGGTGATGAACTGCACCTTCTGGGCCATACCCTTGGAGAGTTCCTCCACCTTCTTGTTCCACCAGCTCTCGATGCCGAACTTCACGAACCACTTCTTGAGCTCGGTCATGGCCTGCTGGCGGCTGAGTCCCTTGAGACGGGCCAGATACATGGCCTGCTCCCCTACCTTCATCTTCTTGTAGAGGCCCCTCTCCTCGGGGAGGTAGCCGATGCGGTAGACGTCGTCAGGGACGACCGGGTTGCCGTTGAAGAGCACGATACCGGAATTGGGCACCGTGATCTGGTTCATAATGCGGATGAGGGTAGTCTTGCCGGCGCCGTTGGGGCCAAGCAGACCGAAGATAGTCCCCTTGGGGACTTCTATCGAGACATGGTTCAGGGCGGTGTACGTGCCGAACACCTTGACTATGTCCCTACAGGTTATCGTGTTCATATTGTCTTGAAAATACTATTCGAACTTGATGGATACCAGCTCCTGGGTGTGGTCCAGACGGCCCTTACGGTCATATACCGCCTGCCTGATGCAGCCGATGCCGGCCGCGTACCAGGTCTCTATGCGCTCGGTCTTGGAGCCCACGGTCCTGGTCACCTGCTCCTCCTTGATCAGGAAGCAGTCGAATGTCCCGGCAGGGACGGTGATGCTCTTCTGCTCCACCACCTGACGGTTCTGAGTGGCGATGGTCGCCGATATCTTGCCTATTCTAACCTTGATGGTGCCGTCGGGGATGGCCGTTCCGACCTTCATGCCGGCGGGGACGCTGCTGGCATCGCCCTTGGACATGATGTCCTGGACCTTCATCACCTTGCCCACGTCACTCATGCGCGAGACGGTGCCTTCGGGACCGCCGACCGTAACCTCCATCGGAAGATTGCCGCCGTTGTCATCGAAGAGAGGACTGCCGTCCTCATCGTAGAAATACTGGTCAAATGTCACCGTACCGTCCGTCAGAGTTCCCTCGACTGCGCTCACCTTCATGATATAGGAGCTCATCTTTGCTCCGTCGGAATCATAATTGACATATTCCAGTACCATTCCCTTGGTGATGGGGCAATACCCCGACTTATCGTAGTCCTGTGCGGATACAGAATATCCGCCGGACAGCACGAGGGCCGCGGCGGACATCAATGTGCAGATTGTTGCGGTTAACTTTCTCATTGCCTTATCTTTTAATCCTTATCCTTGTCTTTGTCCTCTTCCATCCCCTCCCCGTCCGACACAAGCCTGTTGACCAGCACTTTGTCTATCCTGGGGCCGTCCATATCCACTACCTCCAGGCGCAATCCGTGCCAGTCCACCCACTCTCCTGACTGGGGTATGTGCTCCAGCAGTTCAAGAATCAGACCACCGACCGTATTGTAGTCATTTTCTTTCTCGGAAGCCAGATCCTCCATGTCGAAATGGGCCAGGAAGTCATAGAAGGGGCACTGGCCGTCCACCAGCCAGCCTCCGCTCTTGCGCTCGATGATATCCGGCTCGTCCTCCTCATCATCTATCGAGCCGACCAGACCCTCCAGGATATCCTTGTAGGTCACTATGCCCTGGCATACTCCGAACTCGTCGCAGACCAGGCCGTAGGTTACGTGGGCCTTCTTCATCTGCTCGAGTACCTTATATACATCGGTGTACTCGTGGAAGTACTGCACGGGGCGGATGATATCGTCGAGGGAGAATTTGTCCTTGTCCAGCTTGCCGAACAGGTCCTTGAGATAGACCACCCCGACTATCTCGTCGAGACTGCCGTCACCCACGGGATAGACCTCGAAGAGGTGCTCCTGGACGAGGGTGTTGATCTCCTCGCGCGTCATCTCCCTGTCTATCCAGATGATCTCGTTGCGGCTGGTCATTATCGACTCGATGCTCCTGTCACCCAGGGAGAACACTCTCTCCACGATGTCCTGCTCCACATCCTGTACCTCGCCGTCCTCCTTGCCCTCGGCCACCATCGACTTGATCTCCTCCTCAGTCACCTTCGACTCCTTCTCCTCCACGTGGAAGGCCTTGGTGAAGAGCGATGTGCTCTTGTCCAGTATCCACACGAAAGGGGTCGCTATCCAGGAGAGGACCAGCATCGGGCCGGATACGACCTTGGCGATGTTCTCGGGAGAACCCATGCCCAGACGCTTGGGCACCAGCTCGCCGAGGACTATGGTCAGGTAGGTCACGACGATGACGATGGTCACCTGAGCTACAGGCTGGGCCACGCTCTCGACCAGTCCCCAGCCCTCAAGGATGTCCGAGAACTTGTATGCTATCGAGTCTCCGGAATAGAGACCGGTGAGGATACCGATGAGGGTGATGCCTATCTGGACGGTGGAGAGGAACTTGTTGGGTCTCTCCGTCAGGCTGAGCACATTTTTGGCTGTCCGGCTGCCTTTCTTGGCATCTGCGGTAAGGCTTGATTTTCTAGCGCTTATAAGAGCGACCTCACTCATGGAGAAGAGGCCGTTGAGTAGAATAAGTAGAAGTATTATAAATATTTCCATTCAAATGTATGAGTAGTCACGGATGCAAAAATAATGAAAATTCGGAATTAAAACAGAGTTAGTCCGAATTCTCCATGCATTTATTGAAACAGTGGCGGCACAGAGGCTCGTAGATATCCTTCTCTCCAAGCTCCACCAGCCGGTCGCTGGCGCTCAGGCGGTGGGAGTGCAGGGCCGGGTCGCCGCAGCGCACGCAGATGGCATGCACCTTGTCCACATACTCGGCCACGGCCATCAGAGCGGGCATCGGGCCGAACGGCTTGCCGAGATAGTCCATATCCAGTCCGGCGGCTATCACCCTGATACCGGACGAGGCCAGCTGCCGGCACACGTCCACTATCCCGTCGTCAAAGAACTGGGCCTCGTCGATGCCCACCACGTCCACGTCCCCCGACAGCAGCAGGATGCTGGCCGAGGACTCGACCGGAGTCGACATGATGGCGGTGGCGTCGTGCGAGACCACCTCCTCCGCGGAGTAGCGTGTATCTATTCCGGGCTTGAATATCTCCACCCGCTGGTTGGCGAACTTGGCCCGCTTGAGCCTGCGGATCAGCTCCTCGGTCTTGCCCGAGAACATCGAGCCGCAGATGACTTCGATCCAGCCCGGTTTTTTTGCGTATTCTGAAAACATTTTCTTACTTTTGTCCTTTGAGAATTTGATACGGATGCTCACGTCCCGGCATCCGGACTGCAAAATTAACATTTTATCGCTACTTACTACCATGGCAGGCAAGCTTTACATCGTGCCCACCCCCGTGGGCAATCTGGAGGACATGACTTTCAGGGCTGTGGAGGTTCTCAGGCAGGTCGACCTGATCCTGGCCGAGGACACCCGCACCACCTCTGTGCTCCTGAAGCACTACGGCATCTCCAGGCCGACCGAGGCCCATCACAAGTTCAACGAGCACGCACGGGTACGCCCCGTCTGCGAGAAGATACTCTCCGGGATGGACATCGCGCTGGTCTCGGACGCAGGTACGCCGGGCATATCCGACCCCGGATTCATGCTCGCCCGGGCATGTGCGGATGAGGACATCGAGGTTATCACACTGCCCGGAGCCACCGCCTTTGTCCCCGCCCTGGTGGACTCCGGCCTGCCGCTGGACCGTTTCGCCTTCGAGGGCTTCCTGCCCGTGAAGAAGGGACGGCAGACCCGGCTCACCGCCCTGGCCTCCGAGGGCCGTACGATGGTCTTCTACGAGTCCCCCTACCGTTTAGCCAAGACCCTTACGCAGATGTGCGAATACTTCGGGGCGGAGCGTAAAGCCTCCGTCTCACGCGAGATCAGCAAGATACACGAGGAGACCCGCCGCGGCACCCTATCGGAGCTGGCCTCATGGTACACCGACAACCCGCCCAAGGGCGAGATAGTATTCATCGTAGAAGGGAAGGACTATGTGGGAAGACATGGACAGCCGGAAGAAGAGTAAGGGACAGAAACTGTTCTCACATGGAGTGGTCGTACTGGTGTGCCTGATACTGGCGGCACAGGCGGTATTCTTCGGGAAATATCTGATAGACAGCCGACGGTCCGACCGCTCAGGACTCAGGACCATGCAGGAGACACCGCAGGCCCATGCTCAGGACAATGCCCGGGACAATGACGCTCCGGCCCCGGAAAGTCCCTCCGCCCAGGCACCTCCGTCCGGTTCAGGCGGCCAGACTGCTTCCGGAGGGAGGTCGGACCGGTCAGGCAGCACCCCGCCGGACCGGACACGCCCCCCGGCCTCGACAGCAGCCGGCAGCCGGGCCCCGTATCCCAGCGGCACCCCGGACGTCCGGAATAATTCCATACAGACCGACAGCCCCTCCGCAGCATACCCCCACGACGGATGGCACTGGGACCGCGTCGAGCTCAATTCCGCCGACAGCGCCGCCCTGGACGCCCTCCCCGGCATAGGCCCCTACTACGCCCGCCAGATCCTCGCCTACCGCGACCGGCTGGGCTTCTACGCCGACCTCACCCAGCTGCTGGACATCCGAGGCATGGACACCGCCCGTCTCCACCGCCTGGCCGACCGCCTGTACATCGACCCGGCCTCCATACGCCCCCTGGACCTCTACACCATGTCCCTGGACTCCATGGCCGCCCACCCCTACATCGGCACATACGCCGCCAAAGGCATCGAGCGCCTCCGCCGCACCGTTCCAAAAGCGGATTTCACCTTCCAGACCATCCTCGACAGCCGCATCCTACCTCCCGCCCAAGCCCGCCGCCTCGCGCTCTACTTCCGGCCGGCAGGCGATACGGGCTCCGCGGAATCGGTAACTGCCCTGTAAAAGGGAACTGTCTCCGGGCATTTCGGGGCAGATTGGTTCTGCACATTATAAGCCCGGGAACATGGATAAAGACCACGGGCGAAGACAACCCGGCAGCAACGGTAAGCAGAAGCGCACCGTTGTTTTGCAACTTACTGTTATACAGCCGATTGAAAAACGCAGGCGTTCTTCCTGGCCTGAAAAAACAGGGCGAAAAGATCAACTGTGATTCATAATAGCCTTATAACAAGCAATATACAAAAACAAGGCGCTGCACAGCATGCAGTTGTAAGCCTGCCTGCTGCCGCTCCGCCACTTCGCTTGTGGGGCAAGGCCGGACTTTGGCTGTATGCAGCCGGAGGGATGTTTCGGCAGTGTGGTGTTGTTGCAGGTGTACCGTATCCGGGCATTTCGGTACCTGCGAAGATGTTGTTTTGGCTTGTTCGAGGTCGGTATGGAAAATGCGTGGTGCCAGCTGACGAATGCCACAGGTGGATGGCGGGAGGTTATGGCGAACGGAATTGACATGAACAGGTCGCACGGGGTATTTGTGTGAGTGCTTGATAATCATACTTTTATAAATAGCACCGGTGCTTTGAGACAGTTTCAGAACGGACTAAAGCACCGCATCCTCTTGCAATACTATGAATATCAATCGGATACAAATATGGGACGTGCGGATCTGTCAGGAACGGCGCGAAGGGACTTGCCTTGGAAATTGGAAAGGCGGGATTAAGGCTGGATTGACGGTATCAGTAGTCGTAGGGTTCGAGGTCAATGCGGAAAGCCCTTATGCGCAGAATCTCGGTTCTATCTGCCCGCCCCCCGGTACCACTGTGGCTTGTAAAATCGTCTTCAGTATCTCCTCCACTTTCCGCGTAGTCATTTTCTTCAATAAGATACTTTGTCGCGCGTGCTTTTGTTATGTCTTGCTCATAGAAACTATACCATTTATACTTCCCAGCAGACGATGACCAGTAAAAATAGTTCTGGAACTCATTAAACGAGGCATAGCTGAAATATAGGGCATCCTCCATCTGCCGGATGCCTGGCAAAAACCACTTGCAGTTTGTGAATTTCTCCGTGCGTGATTCGTATTCAGCAGGGACTATATGATTTGAATTTCTGACATTCTTGTTGTGGCAGTACT
>DVHI01000055.1 GCA_018712275.1 Candidatus Coprenecus avistercoris
TATGCTCAGCACGATTTCAAAACAATACTTTCAGTTTCAGCACAAGGGGATTTCAGCCCATTTCATAAGGCTGATTTACAGAATATTAAGATTTCACATTATCAGTTTCAGCCAATAGGGATTTCAGCCACTGGCTGAGATTGACGCTTCGGTCCTTCAGACCGAATTTTGAGCGGAGGGCACTGGCGGTGTTGTAGTGTCCGTGTCCGCCGTCATTGAGGATAAAGGTGATATCCTTGCCGTTGAGTCCGGCGGCATAGAGACAGCAATAGCCTATCTCCTGATCGGTAAGGCCGTATGTCCTGAGCCTGCTCACGAACTCCGGATGGGTAACGGAATAAGAGGCGAGCATGGCCGAGAGCAGACTGCCCTTGTCGGATACGAATCCACGGAGCTGGCTGATACTGTCTTTGGACAGGCCTCCGGAGAGGTCCTTCTCTGAGGCGAGACGCATCAGCAGGGAGACGAGGTCGCTGATGGAACGCACGGATTCACTGTCAAAGGCAGAGCCTGAATCAGCAGCTTCCTTCCTTGATGCGGTTTTCCGCCGGTAGAGCAGCAACAGTACGGTCAAAACTGCTACAGCCGCAATTGCCATCACCAGTATTTTGCCTATAGGTACATTGTCAGATGCTCCTGCGTCGCTGACGACCGCAGCCCTGCTGTCTATCGCCGTATCACCGCTATTCAGTACCATAATGCCTGAAGCACTGTTCATCAGACTGTCATACAGGGCCTTGTCTGATTCATAACTCACTGATGCAGGAACTTGCCCCGAAGGATAGACATGGTCAACCCGCATCGTATCGCCATCTTCAATATAAAAATACCTGTCAATGATGATACCCGTATCCCGCTTATTCTGTGCTGCGGACAGAAAGCAGCAGAGAGACAGGAATAAAGAAAACCATATTTTAGGCATACTGTTGGGCATACTGCAAATATACAATGATTTTTCGTAACTTTGGGACGGCAAACTCATAAAACGATTTGGGACATGGATGCACAACAGCAGAGACTTTTTCCGGTAGGACGGCAGGACTTCGCCGAGATCAGGACGGAAGGTAACTTTCTCTACGTCGACAAGACGGAGTACGTCTACAGGATGACACACTCCGATGCGAAGTTCATCTTCCTCAGCCGGCCCAGACGGTTCGGCAAGTCGCTCCTCGTATCCACGCTGAAATACTACTTCCAGGGAAGGAGGAAGCTGTTCCAAGGGCTCGCCATAGACAGTCTCGAGAAGGAATGGGTGGAGTATCCGGTGCTGCATTTCGACATGAGCATCGCAAAGCACATGGAGAGAGAGCAGTTGGAGGCGGCATTGGGCAACCAGCTCTCTTGGCATGAGAGGGAATACGGCATAGTTCCACAAGACAAGGACGCCAATCTCAGACTGAAAAATCTGATTGAGACCCTTTACAGGCTGACCGGACGACAGGTCGTGATACTCATCGACGAATACGACGCGCCCCTGCTGGACGTAGTGCACGAGGATACGGCACTTCCGGTGCTGCGCAATGTCATGCGCAACTTCTACAGCCCCCTGAAAGCCTGCGACCAGTACCTCAAGTTCGTATTCATGACCGGTATTACCAAATTCTCCCAGCTGAGCATTTTCAGCGAGCTCAACAACATCCGGAACATCAGCATGGATGCCTCATACGCCGCCGTATGCGGTATCACCGAGGAAGAGATGCTCACACAGATGAGTGCCGACATAGACATGGTCGCAGGAGAGATGGCCCTGAGCCGGGAGCAGCTGCTGGAGAAGCTGAAAAGCTACTACGACGGATACCACTTCACATGGCCCTCGCCGGACATCTACAACCCGTTCAGCTTAGTCTGCGCCTTCGCTGACAGAAAAATCGGGTCCTACTGGTTCGGGAGCGGCACGCCCACATACCTGATAGAGATGCTGAGGAAGTTCCATGTGGCGCCGTCGCAGATAGGCGGAGGCACCGCCATGGCCGCCGACTTCGATGCTCCGACGGAAAGGATGACCGGAATCACCCCACTGCTTTATCAGAGTGGATATATCACCATAAAGGAATACGACCAGGATGCGGACATCTTCACTTTGAATATCCCCAACAAAGAAGTACGCATCGGCCTGATGCGCTCGCTCCTTCCCTACTATGTATCCGCCGGACGCTCCATCGAGGCCTCAACCACCATTGCCCGCATTTACCTGGCCCTGAGAGATGAGGACTTGGACGGGGCATTCCGCCTCCTGCAGACCTTCCTCGGCACCGTCCCCTACACCGACAACATCGACTACGAGGGACACTATCAGCAGATGCTCTACATCATCTTCTCCCTGCTCGGTTACTACGTGGACGTGGAGGTACGCACCCCGAGAGGGCGGGTGGACATGGTCCTGCGCACGGCCACAACACTTTACGTGGTCGAGGTCAAGCTCGACAAAAGCGCGGAAACCGCCATGCAGCAGATAGACCCGAAGCAGTACCCGGAGCGTTTAGCCCTCTGCGGACTCCCCGTTGTCAAGGTTGCAGTCAATTTCGACAGGGAGGCACACAACATCAGCGACTGGATTATCTCAAAATAATCTACGCCTTCCACCTCAGACAGGACATAAAAATCCCCGCCACAGACACAATGCCGTGGCGGGGAATAATTTTACTTGAAAGGCGTATGCCCTATTCCTCCTTCATGTAGGTATAGCGGTGGTCTGTGGGAGGAACCAGCGTCTCCTTCACCGCACGCGGCAGCACCCAGCGGATGAGGTTGAACTCGCCGCCGGCCTTGTCATTGGTTCCAGAAGCGCGGGCTCCGCCGAAAGGCTGCATGCCGACTACGGCTCCTGTGGGCTTGTCGTTGATGTAGAAGTTGCCGGCTGCATATTTCAGCTTGCGGGAAATCTTCTCAAGTGCCAGACGGTCGCGGCCCCAGATGGCTCCGGTCAGGCCGTAAGGCGAGGTAGTGTCGCAGAGCTCGACGGCCTTGTCCACATCGGCGTCATCGTACACATAGACTGTGAGAACGGGGCCGAAGATCTCCTCTTCCATGCTCTTGAAATGAGGGTCGGTGGTGACGATGACGGTAGGCTCCACGAAGTAGCCCTTGGACTTGTCGTATCCGCCGCCGAGCACGATCTCAGCGTCTTTCGATGCCTTGGCGTATTCGATGTAGGATGCGATGTTGTCGAAGGAAGCCTCATCGATGACGGCGTTGATGAAGTTCGAGGGATCGCAGACATCACCCATTTTCACCTTAGCGGCTGTATCCTTGATCTTCTCGAGGATAGCGGGCCACAGGGACTTGGGCACGTACATGCGGGAAGCGGCAGAGCACTTCTGGCCCTGGTACTCGAAAGCACCGCAGTAAGCCGCATTGCCGACCTCCTCAGCCACAGCCGAGGGATGCACGAAGATGAAGTCCTTGCCGCCGGTCTCGCCCACTAAGCGGGGATAGGAGCGGTAGTTGGCAATATTCTCGCCCACTTGCTTCCAGAGGGTATTGAAGGTGGCGCTGGAGCCGGTAAAATGCACTCCTGCGAGGTCCTTCGAGGCGAAGATCTCCTTGCCGATGACAGCGCCGCTGCCGGGAATGAAGTTCACCACGCCTGCGGGCACTCCGGCCTCCTCGTAGATCTTCATCAGATAGTAGTTCGAGAGGATGGCGGTGGTAGAGGGCTTCCATACCACGGTGTTGCCCATCAGCACGGGAGACATCGAGAGGTTGGAGGCAATGGATGTGAAGTTGAACGGGGTCAGGGCGAAGATGAATCCCTCGAGAGGACGGTACTCCACGCTGTTGATCTGGTTCGGGCCGCTCTTAGGCTGGATGCCGTAGATCTTGGAGGCAAATGCGGCATTGTAGCGCAGGAAATCGATGGTCTCGCAGGCCGAGTCGATCTCCGCCTGATAGAAGTTCTTGCTCTGGCCGAGCATGCATGCGGCGTTGATGACAGCACGGTACTTGCCTGCGAGCAGGTCGGCTATCTTGAGCATGATGGAGGCGCGGACCGTCCAGTCCAGCTCGGCCCACTCCTCGTGAGCGTCGAGAGCCGCCTTGATGGCCATCCTGACCTCCTCGGGACCGGCCTTATGATATGTTGCCAGCACATGGGCATGGTCGTGAGGCATAACCACCTTACCGGTGTTGCCTGTACGCACTTCCTTGCCGCCGATAATCAGGGGAATATCCAGTTCGATGCTGCTCTGTCTCTTCAGCTCGGCTTCGAGGGCTACCCGCTCGGGAGAGCCTTTCAGATAGGATTTCACCGGTTCATTGGCCGGCAGAGGGAAATTGAAAACTGCATTTTTCATACTCTATGGGTGTTTTGTTAGTTGTTTTGTCAATCGCCCACGAATATACAGATTTTTCAAAATTTTTCAAATATCTGCCAAATTTTTATCAGCATTCCCGGCACTGGCAGTTTTCCCCATTCTCTGCAGCCGCGCAGTATGAAATCCCAACACCCGGCCGCAATGCCTTCCCTATCCTAATGCCTGCAGACTTTTACGGGAGTCCCTAAAAGCACACAACCCTTGATTAACAAGCACATAGCAAAAAATCCCGCTCCCGGGACGACATCAAAACCCCATGATGGGAGCAGTACAACAGGGTAAACCATTGATTTCCACGGACATTACTCTCAGAAACGCTCCATACCTACACACACGATTAAGAAAAAAGCACCTGCAGACCTGCCGCAAGTGCTTCATTTTAGCCCCTTTTGCCTCCGAAAAGGCAGTGGACCCGGCTGGGCTTGAACCAGCGACCCCCTGATTATGAGTCAGGTGCTACTAACCGACTGAGCTACGGGTCCTAATCACTATCTTTGAATCAGAGCTGCAAAGATAGTGTTTTTTTCTTATCGTCAAACTTTGATTTCAACTTCGACTCCACTGGGAAGCTCGAGTTTCATCAGAGCGTCAACGGTGCTGGGTGTCGAGCTGTAAATGTCGAGGAGACGACGGTAGGAGTTAAGCTCGAACTGCTCGCGTGACTTCTTGTTGACGAAAGTAGAGCGGTTGACGGTGAATATCTTCTTGTCTGTAGGAAGAGGTATGGGACCATTCACGACAGCACCGGTAGCCTTCACCGTTTTCACGATCTTGTCCGCGGACTTGTCCACGAGGGCATGATCGAAAGATTTCAGTTTTATTCTTATTTTTTGGCTCATTGCTTTTAATTTTAATCTGGTTATTCTTCGTCCTCGTCATACTTGCGGGCTCCGCCTGCCTTTTCGATAACCTCCTTGGCGAGGTTGGCAGGAAGCTCTGCATAGTGCGAGAACTCCATAGTACTGGTCGCACGTCCCGAAGTGATGGTACGGAGGATGGTGACATAGCCGAACTGCTCTGCAAGGGGCACTTTGGCCTTGACGATCCTCGCGTTGCCCTTCGAGTCCATGTTGGTGATCTGTCCGCGGCGCTTGTTGAGGTCGCCGATGACGTCTCCCATGTACTCCTCGGGAGTAACGACTTCCAATGACATGATAGGTTCCAGAAGAATAGGATTAGCTTTGGGCAGGGCATGCCTGAATGCCATGCGGGCGCAGATCTCGAAGGACAGGGCATCGGAGTCCACGGGGTGGAACGATCCGTCGAGCAGAGTGACCTTGAGCGAGGGAACCTCGAATCCGGCAAGGACACCGTTGGCCATTGCGGACTTGAAGCCCTTCTCCACTGCGGGGATGTACTCGCGGGGAACGTTTCCTCCCTTGACCTGGTCGATGAACTGAAGTCCTGTGACTCCCTCGTCGGCAGGTCCGATCTCGACGATGATGTCGGCGAACTTACCGCGGCCGCCGGTCTGCTTCTTGAATACCTCACGATGCTGTACGGTGGAGCGGATGGCCTCTTTGTAGTTGACCTGAGGCGCACCCTGGTTGATCTCCACGCCGAACTCGCGTTTCAGACGGTCCACGATGATCTCCAGGTGGAGCTCACCCATACCGCTGATGACGGTCTGTCCGGTCTCATGGTCGGAGCGCACGGTGAATGTGGGGTCCTCCTCGGAGAGCTTGCCGAGGGCGATGCCGAGCTTGTCGAGGTCCTTCTGGGTCTTGGGCTCCACGGCCAGTCCGATCACAGGATCGGGGAAGGTCATGGACTCCAGGACGATGGGATGGTTCTCGTCGCAGATGGTATCACCTGTACGCAGCTCCTTGAAGCCTACTGCGGCACAGATGTCGCCGGCCTCTACGAAGTCGATGGGATTCTGCTTGTTGGAGTGCATCTGGTACAGACGGGCCACACGCTCTTTCTTGCCGGAGCGGGTGTTAAGCACGTAAGTACCGGCATCCAGTCTTCCTGAATATGCCCTGAGGAATGCCAGACGGCCCACAAAGGGGTCAGTGGCAATCTTGAATACCAGGGCGCAGAAAGGCTCCTTGGAATCGGGACGGCGTACCTCCGGCTTGTCATTGGTGGGGTTGGTGCCTTCCACCTCGGGAACATCCAGAGGAGAGGGCAGATACCTCATGACAGCGTCCAGGAGGAACTGTACACCTTTGTTCTTGAAGGAAGAACCGCAGCACATGGGCACGACCGCCATATTGATGGTGGCCTTGCGGAGGGCAGCGATGATCTCCTCCTCGGTAATAGTGGCGGGGTCGTCGAAGAACTTCTGGAGGATACGGTCGTCGAACTCGGCGACGGTCTCCAGGAGCTTGTTCCTCCACTCCTCTGCCTCAGACTGCAGGTCGGCCGGAATGTCCTTTATCTCGTAATTGACGAGCTCCTTGCTGTCCTGATCGTAGTAGATGGCCTTCATGGCTATCAGGTCTACGATACCTGCGAATTTGTCCTCCGCTCCGATGGGGATGCAGATGGGAAGAGGGTTGGCGCCCAGCTTCTCGCGGATCTCATCCACTACGGCGAAGAAGTCTGCTCCTACGCGGTCCATCTTATTGACGTAGGCGATCTTGGGAACATGGTACTTGTCAGCCTGACGCCATACGGTCTCAGACTGAGGCTGTACGCGGCCTACTGCGCAGAATGTCGCTACAGTTCCGTCAAGTACGCGCAGAGATCTCTCGACCTCCACGGTAAAGTCCACGTGGCCCGGAGTGTCTATCAGGTTGATCTGGTAGGTCTCTCCGTTGTAATGCCAGAAGGCTGTGGTGGCAGCGGAAGTAATGGTTATACCCCTTTCCTGCTCCTGGACCATCCAGTCCATGGTAGCAGCTCCGTCATGCACCTCACCTATCTTATGAGTTTTTCCCGTATAGTACAGGATACGCTCGGACGTGGTAGTCTTTCCGGCATCGATGTGAGCCATGATACCGATATTTCTGGTGTATTTTAAATCCCTTGCCATCAGCTAATCTTTAAACGCTAAAATCTGAAATGGGCGAAGGCCTTGTTAGCCTCTGCCATCTTGTGCATATCTTCTTTTCTCTTGTAGGCAGCACCTTCACAGTTATAGGCTGCCATGATTTCTGCGGCCAACTTTTCCGCCATGGAGTGACCGGAACGCTTGCGCGAGAAGACTATCATATTCTTGATCGCGAGAGAGACTTTTCTTTCCGGACGCACCTCGGTCGGAACTTGGAAGTTCGCTCCACCAACCCTGCGGCTTTTTACCTCCACCTGAGGGGTGATGTTTTCCAACGCTTTTTTCCAAATGTCGAGAGGAGCCTTGTCAGAATCTTTCATCTTCTCGCCCACCATGTCGATGGCGTCGTAAAAAATAGAATACGCGATACTCTTCTTACCCTGGAGCATGAGGTTGTTCACAAACTGTGTGACCAGAACTTCATGATACTTGGGATCAGGAAGTAGAATCCTCTTTTTAGGCTTCGATTTTCTCATTTTTTGATACTTTAGGAAAAATTAATAAAATGTTTACTTCTTAGCGGCTGTCTTCTTCGGTCTCTTGGCTCCGTAGAGTGAACGGCTCTGAGTACGTCCCTCTACACCAGCTGTATCCAAAGCGCCCCTAAGGATGTGGTAACGTACACCGGGAAGGTCCTTCACACGGCCGCCGCGCACCAGCACGATGGAGTGTTCCTGAAGGTTGTGGCCCTCACCGGGGATGTATGCGTTGACCTCTTTCTGATTGGTAAGTCTTACACGGGCTACCTTACGCATAGCCGAGTTAGGCTTCTTGGGAGTGGTGGTGTAAACACGCACGCACACACCTCTCTTCTGAGGGCACGCATCCAACGCGCGAGATTTACTCTTCTCGACGATAACCTCGCGTCCTTTGCGAACTAACTGTTGAATTGTTGGCATAAATGTTTGTTAATCTAAACTTTACATTATTCCCGTCAAATTAAACGGGCTGCAAAGATACATAAAAAACATTTACTGCCTAATTTTTTGAAAACTTTTTGATGTTAAATATTTATGTCAGAATATCTCGGCGAGCATGCAGCGTGCGGAGCCTCCTCCGTGGGTCTCGATATAGTCGAGCTGGGGGGAGAGGAGCTTGTAATGGGCGCTGAGCTCCCGGCTCTGCTCTGTGGTGAGGCTCTTGCGGGCGGTGGCGGACATCACGAGGACGGGGCGGCCGGAGGGTCTGCTGAGCTCGAGCATGTTGCCGGCGAAGCTCTCCAGCTGGTCAAATGAGATCTCCAGGATCTTCCTGCCGCTGCCGGTGATGGAGGCCAGGACCCTCTCCCGGTCCTCCGGGCGGATGGACTCGGTGCAGATGATACAATAGGCGGTGCCGAGGCTCATCAGCACGTTCGTATGGTAGACGGCAACACCATTGCGGTCGTAAGCCTCAAAGAATATGGGAGTATAACTTATCTGTTTGCAGAAATCCGCGAGCACCTGCTCCGATGTACGGTAAGACTTGCAGGCATAAACGATTTTGTTATCACGGTCAAGAACCATGCTTCCGGTCCCCTCGAGGAAGAGATTGTCATTTTCCCACCAGGTGAGGTCGATGAGACGGCGCACCTCGAAATTTTTCCGGATGACCTCCAGAACCTCCGGCTTGCGCTCATTCCTCCGGTTGGGGGCGGACATGGGATAGAGAACGAGGGTGCCGTCCTCGTGGGTGCTGAACCAGTTGTTGGGGAAAATGGAGTCGGGGGTGTGCGGATGAGGGGTGTCCTCCGCGATGACCACGTCTATCTTATTGGCCCTGAGGAGGGCGACGTAGGAGGTGAACTCGCGCAGGGCGTTCTCCTGGGCCGAAGACTCGCGGCCGGGACGGGAGAATGCGTTGTTGCCGCCCGTCTGCGGGTTGAATGCGAAACGGGCGGGCTTGACCATCAGTACCTTGGATGTCGTCTGCATGGTGAATTATTGTCTTTAGAGATGTTCGAATACGTCCTTGATGATGCCCGTGGCCTCGCGCAGCTGCTCCTCGTTGATGACGAGAGGGGGCGCGAAGCGGATGATGTGCCGGTGGGTGGGCTTGGCGATGAGACCCTTATCGGCCATTGCCAGGCAGATGTCCCAGGCCTCGAGACCCTTCTGCGGCTCGGTGATGACCGCATTGAGCAGGCCCTTGCCGCGCACGGACTTGAAGAAGGGGGAATTGATCCCGGCCATTTCCTCCCGGAAGATCTTGCCGAGCCTCTCGGCATTCTCGGTCAGGTGCTCGTCGCGGATAACCTCGAGGGCCGCTACCGCCACCTTGGCCGCGAGAGGGAAGCCTCCGAAGGTGGAGCCGTGCTCGCCGGGCTTAATGGTCAGCATGATCTCGTCGTCGGCCAGGACTGCCGAGATAGGGAGCACACCGCCCGATAGGGCCTTGCCGATGGTTATCATATCGGGTCGGATACCCTCATGGTCGCAGGCGAACATGCGTCCGGTGCGTCCGATACCGGTCTGGACCTCGTCGGCGATGAACAGGACGTTGTGCTTCTTGCAGAGGTCGTAGCACTCCTTCAGATAGCCGTCGTGGGGCACGTAGACTCCGGCCTCGCCCTGGATAGGTTCCGCTAAGAAAGCAGCTACCTTGTCGCCCTTCTCCTCGAGGACCTTGCGCAGGGCCTCGCTGTCATCGTAGGGAATAGAGATGAAGCCGGGGGTGAAAGGACCGTACTGGGAGTAGCTGTCCGGGTCGGTGGATATGGAGACGATGGTGATGGTGCGGCCGTGGAAGTTGCCCTCGCAGGTGATGATGAGGGCTTCGTTCTCGGGAATGCCCTTCCTGACATATCCCCAGCGGCGGGCCAGCTTCAGGGCGGTTTCGACGGCCTCTGCACCGGAATTCATGGGCAGGAGCTTGTCGTAGCCGAAGAACTTGGTGGCCATCTCCTCATAGGGTCCCAGGCAGTCGTTGTAGAATGCCCTGGACGTAAGGCAGAGCCTCTGGGCCTGGTCGCACAGGGCCTTTACTATCTTGGGATGGCAGTGTCCCTGGTTGACAGCCGAATAGGCTGATAGAAAGTCGTAGTAACGCTTGCCGTCCACGTCCCACACGTAGACACCTTCTCCACGGGAGAGGACTACAGGCAGGGGATGATAGTTGTGGGCTCCGTAACGTTCTTCAAGATCGATGTAATGCTGGGCTTTGGGTGATATATTCATAGGACAGGGATTTTTATTTTCCGCAAATTTAATATTATTTTTGTGAAATGAAACTACTGAACCGAAAGCTGGAATTTCCGAGCACCTATGTGATAATCTTCGCCGTGACCCTCGTCGCCGCGGCTGCCACGTGGTTCATACCCGGAGGGGAATACGTGACCGGAGACGACGGGGTGACTTTCGTCCGGCAGGAATCGGTGCCGCAGACCTGGCAGATCATGACTTCGCTCTATGAGGGGTTCACGGCTCAGGCGGGCATCATCGTCTTCCTGCTGATCATCGGCGGGGCGTTCTGGATCGTCAATTCGGCCAAGGCCGTGGATGCCGGAATACACTCGTTTCTGGCCTTCACTTCGCGGCTCGAGAGGTTCAGGGTGCTGCGGGCTGTCGGGGTAAACAATATCGTTTTAGTGCTTATCATGCTGATGTTCTCGATATTCGGAGCGGTGTTCGGAATGAGCGAGGAGACGATTGCGTTCACGGTGCTGATAGTGCCGCTGGCGATATCGATGGGCTACGACTCCATAGTCGGGGTGTGTATGGTCTATGTGGCGGCACACGTGGGGTTCGCCGGGGCAGTCCTCAATCCGTTCACGGTCGGAGTGGCGCAGAACCTCTCAGGCCTGCCCATGTTCTCGGGTTTCGAGTACCGGCTGGTCTGCTGGGCCGTGCTTAATCTGGCGATGATCATCTTCGTGCTGCACTATGCGCACAGGATACACCGCGATCCCAAGCGGTCTGTCATGTACGAGGCGGATGCCAAGTGGAGGGAAAAGACAGCTGATGCCTCCTCGAAGCCGGAAGTGCTCCGGACCCGTTCCTCCTGGGTGGCTTTCGCCATCTCCTCGGCGGCAGCGGTGCTGTTCTCCGTTTTCTACGCCGGGGACTGCGAGATCAGCATCGGCAACGGCTCCTACCGTGCCTCGTGGCTTCTGCCCGCCGCCTCATTCTGCTACATTGTCCTCGCATTCTTTGCCCTGAGGCGCAACGTGAGATATTTTATCCTGACCATGCTGCTGTTCACCGTTCTGTTCCTGATCATAGGCGCTCTCGGATATTCCTGGTACATAGAGGAGATAGCGGCCCTGTTCCTTGCCCTCGGTATCCTTTCGGGCATCGCTGCCGGGTACAATGCCAACCGCATTGCCCGGGAATTCCTCGAAGGGGCGAAGGACATTTTCTCCGCGGCCCTCGTCGTGGGTCTGGCAGCCGGCATCATTCACATCCTCGAGAACGGCAGGGTGATCGACACCATCCTCTATTCGATGGCCTCCGGTCTCGGAGAAGGCAGCAAGATCGGCTCGCTCTCGGCCATGTACGGCATCCAGACCGGCATCAACCTCTTCATGCCGTCGGCCACCGCAAAAGCCGCCCTCACCATGCCCATCATGGCCCCGTTCTCGGATCTCATCGGCCTTTCCCGGCAGGCCACCGTGCTCGCATTCCAGTTCGGAGACGGTTTCACCAATATGATCACCCCGGTCTCAGGCGTCCTGATCGCCGTTCTCGGCATAGCCGGCATCCCCTACGCGAAGTGGGTCCGCTGGATATGGAAGTTCATCCTACTGCTCATTGTCCTCGGCTTCCTCCTCCTCATCCCGACGGTACTGCTGCCGCTGAACGGATTCTGATGTAACTTTTCTGCCCGTCTGCGTCAAAGTGCACAGAAGCGGATGCAACATTTCCGCTCCCTTTTACGTTATTTAATCGACCTGTTCTGAAATACTGATGCACGAGAAAAGACTAGCCGCCCTCGGCTCTAGAGGGAGGGACCCGTTACTGAGTATCACCGAGTTACGAAGTAACGAGCTGATACTCGTAAGGGGAGGGCCTGGTCTTTTCGACGCATCAGTATTTCAGAAGCACCGAAAAAACTGACATACAAAACCGTACACCATGCACTCGTTTCTAAACTTTCTGAAAAAGAACAAACTTTACACGGCCATCAACATCACCGGACTGACCGTATCGATGGCATTCGTGCTCCTGCTGGCCTGCTACGTGACCAAACAGCTGCGCACCGACAACTTCCAGCAGAACGCCGACCGTATCTACGTGGTAGCCAGCGACCGGCAGTACGAAAGCGCCTACTATCTGCAGACCTACCTGAAGCAGAGGTATCCGGAGATAGAGGCGTCCACGGCATTCTCCAGCCAACAGTCCATGGAAATAAGTTCGGGAGAGAACATGGTGCTCGGCACTTTGGGCATAGCGGACACCTCTTTCTTCGACATGTTCTCGTTCAGGATAACCGAGGGCAGCAACGAGGCATGGAAGGGAGATGCCAACAGCGCGGTCATCAGCCGGAAGATGGCCAACACGCTTTTCCACGGCCAGGATCCCATCGGACAGCCCGTAGGCCTGATACTGATGGGACACGACATCGAGGTCAATGTGGCGGCCGTGATGGAGGACATCGACAACTCCACCATCCCCTACTGCGACATCATCGTCAGGGGCGAATGGCTTCCCAAACTCAACCGGTCCCACAACATGCATCTGAGCAACAGCGGCTCGGTCATCACCTTCATCATGACATGGCCCGGGGCCGACATCGTATCCAAGACCGGTGACATGCTGGAATACTTCAAGGAGATATGGTGGACGTACAAGGGCGGGGCCAGCAAGGAAGTGGTACTGATTCCGCTGGACGAGCTGTATTTCTACGGCGGCACGACCTGGAGCGGGCTCAATGTCGGGGACAAGTCCTTAGTCATGCTGCTGCTCTCGGTCTGCATCGTGCTGCTGCTCTTCGCGGTGCTCAACTATATCAATCTGACGACGGCCCAGGCGGGTTTCAGAGCCAAGGAAATGGCTACGAGGCGGCTGCTCGGCGACTCCCGCGGGCAGGTCATCGGGCGGATGCTCGGAGAGACCGGCATTCTATGCGTCACGGCAATGGCGCTGGCAGTCCTTCTGGCGGAGGCCCTCTCTCCGGCGGCATCCAGGCTCTTGGGCTATGATTTCTCGATATTCGAGGAAATATCGGTGGCAAGCGCGGGCGCAGTGGTGCTCCTGACCATCCTGCTGAGCGTGGTATCCGGCATCGTTCCGGCCACACTCATTTCCGCATCCAAGCCCATCGACGTGGTTCGCGGCACCTTCCGGACCAAGACCCGCTCGGTCTACAGCAAGGTGATGATAGTGCTGCAGAACACGGTCACAGCCGTGATGCTGGTGGCAGTGCTGACCATGGCCCTGCAGATAAGGGCGATGATCCATGCCCCTCTCGGCTACAATACGGAGAATATCCTGAATGTCAGCACAGACCTCTTCGACGAGTCCTCAGGACCATTCGTATTCAGGGACAAATTACTGGAGCTCAGCTGCGTGGATGCTGTAGGGCTGGGCGAGGGCACGCCCCTGTACGGCACCAACAACAACACCATGAACTACAACGGAGGACTGGTCTCCTTCCAGCAGTTCAAGGGGGATGACGCATATTTCGAGATATTGGGCATCAGGGAAAAGCAGGACAACCACACCGCCGAGGCCTCCTGGTGGCTCAACGAGTACGCCTTCCGCGAGCTCGGGCTGGACGAGTCCGCCCCGGAAGTGGTCTTTGAAAACAGCGACAAGTTCCCTATCGGCGGTGTTTACTATGACTTCAAGATCCGCCCCCTGCTCTACGCCCAGTCCTCCGCGATGATCTACAATTACCACACCTACCCCAGAGACGAGTTCCCGTGGACTGTCCTGGTAAAGATAAACGGAGACCCGCGCGAGGCATACGAGCAGATAGCAGCAGCGTTCCATGAGATACGCCCGGACCGCCAGTTCGAGGCCAAATACATCGGGGACGAGATAAAGGAGTATTTCAGCGACCAGAAGCAGACACTCAAAGTCGTGCTGATATTCACGGTGATAGCCGTACTGCTCTCCTCCCTGGGCCTGCTGGCCATGAGCACCTACTACATGCTGCAGGAGCGCAGGAACGTGGCCGTCAAGAAGATCTTCGGCGGAGAGAGACAGCGCATCCTGAACGAACTGATCATGCACTACGTCAAATTAGTGGCCCTGGCCTTCCTCATTGCCATACCCGTATCCTGGCTGCTGATGCACGCCTGGCTCCAGGACTACCTCTACCACATCGACCTGTACTGGTGGATCTTCGCCATCGCCTGCCTGCTCACCCTGACCGTCTCCACCCTCACCGTCCTGTGGCAGAGCATCCGCGCCGCCGACACCAGCCCCGTCGATACCCTCCGCAAGGAGTGATGACGCGACGGATCCTGTCAGAACACTTCCGGAAGATATTCCAGAGCCAGCTTGTCAAAACAGCTCACATATTCATACCGCTTCCGTTCCCCGAGGCGGACGATTACCAGATTCTTCTGAGGAAGGATGTAGATGTATTGCCCGTACAGGCCCTCGGCATTGTAGCCGGGTCCCAGTTCGCGGCCAATGGCATTGTCACCCTTCCTCCATCCTACTGTATAGAACATCCTTCCGTCCTTGGGCACGCCCAGCTCATCGAATCTCTCCGCTACCTGATGCCAGTCTCCGAAGAATTCGGAAGTCCCTTCTGCGTTCACAATAGAATGACTGGCATTGTACCAGCAATATGCATAGAAATAGTTGATATTGTCCCTGCAGATACTCTTCTCGACCCATGCCGTATCGACAATCTGCCTGCCGTTCCAGTTGCCCATATTGAGGTATAGCCGTCCTATCTTCGCAAGGTCGATGGCGCAGGTGGTGATGCCGCCGTAACATTTCGCCACCCGGTGACGGGAATCGTCAAGACTCACGCTCGCATCATACTCCATGCCGAGCGGTTCCCAGATTTTTTCCTGCATATATTCCGCATAACTGCGTCCTGTGGCCCGCTCGATGACCATACCGAGAATCTGTGAATCCATGCTGCTGTAGTAGTGCTCCTCCCCTGGCTTTTTTCGGAACTTCAACCTCCTGACCACGGCCATTGCATCCGGGCCGTAGTAGAGGCGGGCCATGCCGCTGAACGGATTTATGGAATAATTCTCATTGAACTTCAAGCCGGAACGACTCTGAAGCAGGTGCTCCACTGTCAGATGACGGAACATGGTATCCGACTTCAGCAATTCAGGGATATAATCCGTAACCGGATCATCCGTACTCCGGATATATCCCTCACAGACAGCCACTCCGCAAAGCAGTGAAGTCAGGGACTTCGAGACAGAGAAGATATTGGACACCGTAGAACGGTCAAAACCGCCGTAATACTGTTCGAATTTTATCGTATCGTTCTGTACGACAATTATCGAACCGGGGCCACCACCTGCCATCAGCTCTCCAAGCGTCATCCGCCTCTCCGGATCATACAGACTGGAATCCACGTATATATTCGCATCCCAGACCAGCGTATCCAGAAGTCTGTCACCCGGTGCCTGCTCCGCAAAATGCCATGGAGTACCACTTCTGCGGATTGTATCCTGGGGAAATATCCGGTAATCGTAAATATCCTCGCTGCCATACGCCACCGCCCTGTACAGGACGCAGGAAGGACAGAGAAATGCTGTACATACCAGCAATATAAGGCTAACCGTTGTCGTCTTCTTCATCGTCAT
>DVHI01000056.1 GCA_018712275.1 Candidatus Coprenecus avistercoris
CGGTGCCAATCGTTGCCTGAGCGATACAATTGAACAGCATGCAGTAATCCAGATACTTTCGACATAGAACCTCACCGTGGGAGGTGTAGCATAGATGGTAGATCTTTCCCTTCATAATCTGTACTCTTTAAGTTAAGGTTGGTAAATAATAACGCTGACGTCTGTCGGCTCCCATCAACTGGCTCAAATGACCCGAATGGTCCGGCTCGAGAGACCCGACAGGCTCCTCAAAGATATAGTTTATCTACTGATAATCAAGGGAAAAGTTCAGAGAATACGTTCTTCCGCGGAAGATTTTTACGTTTTTAAATTTTTTATTTTTTATAAAAATACTTTTTGAGTCATTACGCACTGACTACCTGGAGTTTCCGCGCGACCCAGGCGATGGTGCACCGTAAGGTGCATGTTCGTCCTGCGACGACATGCCGAAGGACAACGCTTCGCGAACAGGCGCAATCCTGAATACACAGACTTGCGATCCTGGCACCTCCTCAGCAACAAGTCAGCAGAGTTCAGCAGAGTGCCGCCACTGCCAGACGCACAGTCTCCTCGTCGCTGTGGACTACCGTCTCCTCCTGCGCAATGCCGGAGAGCACGCGCATACCGGACTTGTGCCGTTTAGTGGCCGACAGATGAAGCTCGTTCACTCCGGTCTGCAAGGCCAGGTCGCGTATATTGGTCGGATTGACGCCGGATCCAGGCATGATTATCAACGGTTTGCGGGCGCTTCCCGTGTGGTTTGCCATCATGGCCTGCATACGGGCTATCGTCTCACGGCCTTCCCAGGCAGTCGGACACCCGCCGGAGGTCAGCACGCGGTCGTACCCCAGTGATGCGACATCCTCGAGTGCATCGTAAATACCGTCAGCACAGTCGATGGCCCTATGAAACGTGGTCGACAGTCCATGTCTGCGCGCCTCCTTCAGCCACTCTGCAGCCGCTGTCCGGTCCACTTTCGCATCCGCCGTCAGCGCACCCACCACGACACCCTGTACACCGGCCTGCGCACACAGCGCTATATCGCGTGTCACTGTCTCCACCTCGTAGGACGAATACAGGAAATCTCCGGATCTCGGACGGACCAGCACGTTGACGGCAATAGTCAGCGCAGCCCTCACTCCTTGAATCAGCCCGTAGGAAGGGGTCACTCCTCCGGCATCCAGTTCGGAACACAGTTCTATTCTCGCAGCCCCGCCTCTCTGTGCGGCCAGGGCGCTCTCGTACGACGGGGCGCAGATCTCTATGGTGTAGTGGTTGTACATATTCTTTAGTGGTTTAGTGGTTTGTCGCAACAAATTTACTTTATTTTTTCTGCGCACCTTCGGAAGGTGAGTAGAAAATGTGGGGAAACTGCTCACCTTCGGAAGGTGGGAATGGTACGGTGGATGGGGAAATGAGGCTACAGGTGGTTTTCGAGGCAGTGCGGCTTCTGCGCACCTTCGGAAGGTGAGTAGAAAATGTAGGGAAACTGCGCACCTTCGGAAGGTGGGAAGGGTACGGTGGATGGGGAAATGCGGCTACAGGCGGCTCTCGAGGCGGTAGTGCTTCTGCACACCTTCGGAAGGTGAGTAGAAATTGTGGGGAACTTGCTCACCTTCAGAAGGTGGGAGAGCGAGAAAGCCGGGCGGTGATATGCGGACGTGGAGCAATGGAGAAGACTGCCGGGCCGGGAAAGCAACAGGGCGAAGATACGGCGGCACAGATACGACGGCGCAGATACGGCGACTCAGAAAAAAGCATCGCAGCCGTACCGGATGACCGGCGGGGCTGCGATGCGCGGTGTAAGAGTGTTATGAAATATGTGAATGGGGTCAGAATACTTTGAAGCCCATGGCCTTGCGGGCGAGGGCGAGGGTGGCCGAGGCGGAGGCGCGGGCCTTGTCGCGGCCTTCCGAGACTACGCGGTGGAGGTAGGCGTCATCGTTGTAGATGGCGTCTATGCGCTCGCGGATAGGGAGGGTCACCTTGCATATATCTGCGGCAAGCTGCTTCTTGAGGTCTCCGTAGCGGATGGAGCAGTCGTTCCACTTCTCGCGGAAGTACTCTACTGTCGAAGGCTCGGATACTAAGGCCAGGAGAGTGAAGAGGTTGTCAATGCACTCGGGCATGGGGCTGTTGGGCTCGGCTGGACCGCTGTCGGTCAGGGCCTTCATGACCTTCTTGGTGATGGTCTTCTCGTCGTCGTAGAGATAGATGCCGTTGCCCTGGCTCTTGCCCATCTTGCCGCTGCCGTCAAGGCCGGGCACCTTGATGAGCTCGCCTCCGAAGTTGAAGCCGCGGGGCTCTACAAAAACCTCCTCGCCGTACATGTTGTTGAAACGGCGGGCCAGTACCCTGGCGTATTCCAGGTGCTGTTCCTGGTCCTTGCCCACGGGCACGTAGTCCGCGCGGTGGATCAGGATATCGGCGGCCATCAGCACGGGGTAGGTCAGCAGACCGGCGCTGATGTTGATGCCCTCGTCGTTGTGGTCATCCTCGGCGACGTCCTCCAGGCGGACATTGCGGGCCTTGGCCTTGGCCAGACGGACCTTGTCCTTGAAGGTAGTGGTACGTTCGAGCTCGCCCTTGTAGGATATCATGTTCAGCAGCACGTACAGCTCGCTCACCTCCGGAACATCGCTCTGCACGAATATCGTGACCTTCTCGGGATCGAGGCCCGAGGCCAGGTACTCGGCCAGGATGGTCTTCACGTTGGCGTGGAAGTCATCCGGATGGGGATGGGTGGTCAGCGAATGTAGGTCCGCTATGAAATAGAAGCAGTTGTAGTCGTCCTGTATCTTTACGAAGTTGCGCAGCGCTCCGAAGTAGTTGCCGAGGTGAAGGTGGCCGGTGGAGCGGATACCGCTCAATACTGTCTGCATAATGTAGGTGTCTGTTAGATGTTAAACTCAGTCTTCCATGTTCTTCATAGTCTCACGGATCTTGCCCTCTATCTCCTCGCAGAGCTCAGGGTTGTCCATCAGCAGCTTCTTGACAGCCTCTCGTCCCTGAGCCAGCTTGGACTCGCCGTAACTGAACCACGAACCGCTCTTCTTGATGATGTCGAACTCCACGCCGAGGTCCACGATCTCTCCTATCTTGGAAATACCCTCTCCGAAGACGATGTCGAACTCGGCCTTGCGGAACGGAGGGGCCATCTTGTTCTTGACGATCTTGACGCGGGTACGGTTGCCGGTGGGATCCTCCCCGTCCTTGAGCTGGGTAACCTTGCGCACGTCGATGCGGACGGAGGCGTAGAACTTCAGGGCGTTGCCGCCGGTAGTGGTCTCGGGGTTGCCGAACATCACGCCGATCTTCTCGCGCAGCTGGTTGATGAAGATGCAGCATGTGTTGGTCTTCGAAATGTTGGCGGTGAGTTTCCTCAGGGCCTGGCTCATCAGCCTGGCCTGCAGTCCCATCTTCTGGTCTCCCATCTCACCCTCGATCTCCGCCTTCGGAGTCAGGGCGGCCACGGAGTCCACCACGATGATGTCTATAGCCCCGCTGCGGATCAGGTCATCGGCTATCTCAAGGGCCTGCTCCCCGTTGTCGGGCTGGGATATGAGGAGGGTGTCCACGTCCACTCCGAGATTCTTCGCGTAGGTGCGGTCAAAGGCGTGCTCCGCATCGATAATGGCCGCAAAGCCGCCGGCCTTCTGGGCCTCCGCTATGGCGTGTATGGCGAGGGTGGTCTTACCGCTGGACTCGGGGCCGAATATCTCAATCACCCTGCCGCGGGGATAGCCTCCTATCCCGAGAGCGTGGTCCAGGGCAATGGAGCCGGAGGGAATCACCGACACGTCCCCTTCAGGACGGTCTCCGAGCTTCATGATGGCACCCTTGCCGAAATCCTTTTCTATCTTGTCCATCGTTGCCTGCAGGGCCTTGAGCTTCGCTGCATTAGCCGCGGCAACATCAATCTGTTCGAGTTCTTTTGCCATACTGTTTCAATTAATTTCAAGCGCAAATATAAGTCAAAATTTCGAAGGCAGGCCATCTCGAAACGACTATAAACGATTATAAACGGCTAAAAACGTTTTTAGCCGTTTATAATCGTCTAGACACGCCTGCGGCCTACAGAATCACGATATCCCAGATTCCGGCCGCAAGTTCCAGTTCCACAAGGGCCAGGGCCTGTCCGTAGACCACGTCGATGTACCCGGCCCGCACGTCATTGTAGGTGCGCTGGGCATCGAGGACCTCGAGCAGCGAGACCTCTCCCTGACTGTAACTGTAGAGCATGCCGTCCATCACGCTGCGGGCATCCGAGAGCAGACGGTCTCCGTTCGAGACGACCTGCTGCGACAGAAGGGCATAGCGCCGGTAAGCCTGCAGCACCTCGGTCTCTATCTGGAGCTCTACCTGCCGGGTCTGTATCCTGGCCTGCGCCTGACGTCCCCGGGCGGCATCGACCGCTCCCCGGTTGATGCTGGAGAATTTCAGAGGAATGGCCAGCCCTGCGGAGATTCCGGTAAATGCCGGAGCCGGGGCAATCTCATTGAGCACCTCGGAGTTGATATTGGCTCCCAACGACAGCTCGATGTCCGGCCCGCGCTCTTTGCGGGTGAGGTTCAGGGCAGCTGCCGCCACCTCCTCATTGCGCATGGCCGCCATCAGGTCGGCCCGCCCTCCGTATGCAGCGGCAAGCAGCGAGTCGAGGATAAAATCCCGGACCAGCGGCTGCAGGACGGCATCCGGTCCGAAGAGGGTATCCCGCGAGGACCGTCCCATCTGCACGCCGAGAGCCGCAAGGGCCTGGTACAGGTCTGCTTCCGCTCCCGCCATCTCATTGTGCCGGATATCCGCCTCTAAGCGGCTCTGCCGCGCGGCTATCTCAGTGATCTCACCGGCTTCGAAGCGGAGACTGTCGCTCTCGGCGAGCCTCCGGATATTGTCGTATGAGTCGAGCTGCACCCGGTACAGTTCCTGCTGCCTCATGGCCTCGAGGTAGACCACGGTCGCCTGAGCCCTGAGACGGCGCAGATAGTCGTCCAGCAGAGCTTCGGTCAGGGCCTTCTGGTTTGCAGCCAGATCCATGCGGGCCCGCCGCACTCCGAAGGTGATGTTCTTGCTCAGCTCGAACTCCGCTCCCTGGCCCATCGCCATACTCCAGTCACTGTTGTTGCTGTACGATGCGGAGAGTGTCACATCGCTGAACACCCGCGCCGCCGTCAGCTCGGCCTGCGAGATGTCGATATTCAGTTTCTCGGCGGCATATTCCAGATTGCCGGCCGCAACTGCCTCTAAATAGGCCCCGTAGCCTATTTTCACAGGCTGTGCGTGCAGAATTCCCGCGGTGCCCAGGACTGCCGGGAGCAGCAGCAGTGCCCTGAGCATTGCCCCGGAGCGTGTATTATTTTTATTGTCCGACAATCTGAGCCTGCGCCTCTCCATCAGGTAGTACAGCGCCGGCAGCACGAAAAGGGTCACAAGAGTGGCGAAGAGCAGTCCATAGACGATGACCGTCGCTAAAGGCCGCTGTACGTCAGAGCCTATGCCGGTGGCCAGCGAGGCCGGCAGCAGTCCGAAGATGGCCACAGTTGCGGTCATCAGCATCGGTCGCAGACGGTGGGAGGCTCCTTCGATGACGGCCTGCCGCAGCTCATAGCCCCGCTTGCGCAGGATATTGATATGTGAGAGCATGATGACCCCGTTCTGTATCGCCAGTCCGAAAAGGGCTATGAATCCCACCGCCGAGGAGATGTTGAAGGTCATCCCCCTCACTACCAGGGCCAGCATACCGCCGAATATCATCAGCGGCAGCAGGGCTATCAGTAGTCCGGCCTGACGGAAATTGCCGAAGGAGAAGAACAGCAGCAGGAACATCACGGCGAGGGTCACCGGCACGACCAGCGCCAGCCGGCTGAAGGCCCTGTCCTGATTCTCAAGCTGTCCGCCCCAGGCATAACTGAAATCCCGGTGGTCGTAGAACACATTGTGCCTTATAGCACGGTCGGCCTCGGCCACGAAGGAGGAGAGGTCCCGGTCCCTGAGGTTGACCTGGACGGTGGTCACACGGCGGTTCATCTCCCGGGATATCATGCTGGCTCCTATGGTAGTGCGTACATCTGCCACGGCCGCGAGCGGAATCTTGGCCCCGGAAGCCGAGGTGAGCATGAGGGCGCCTATCTTCTCGGGCGTATCCCTGGACTCCTCGGTGTAACGGCAGGTCACGTCGTAGACTCTGCTGCCCACAAAGACCTGGGAGACAGCCTTTCCGCCCAGGGCCACCTCGATGAGCTCAGCCACATCGGCCACATTGAGTCCGTACTGGGCTATCCGGTCCCTGTCCACCACTATCTGCAGCTGCGGCAGGAAAGGCTCCTCCGCTAACCTGACATCCCCCGCTCCCTCGATACCGGATACGACCTGCGCAATCTCTTCCGCTATGCGCCTGGCCTCATCCAGGTCCTCGCCGTATATCTTGACAGCTAAGTCACTGTGCGACCCCGCTATCTGGTCCATCACCATGTCGATGATAGGCTGTGAGAATCCGGCCCCGTAGCCGGGCATCGTCTCCAGCATGGCCGCCATGTCGTTGATCAGGTCAGACTTGCGGCGTCCCCTCTCCCATTCCTTATAGGGCTTGAGTCCGACCATCACCTCGATATGGGAGAACGAGAACGGACACACGCCCTCGTCATCGCGTCCTGTCTGGGTCATGACGTATGTCACTTCGTCGAACTCTTTCAGCCTGTGCCTCAGTTCAGTGGCCATCTCGGAAGACTTCTCGAGGGACATACCGGCCGGCAGCTGCACCTGTATCCAGATACTGCCCTCGTCCAGTTCCGGCATGAAATCCTTGCCCACATACACCGACAGCCCGATGACAGCCGCGAGCACTGCGGCAATGGGCGCAATCAGCTTCCGGGGGGCTCCGATGATGGCGGCCGTAGCAGCTTTGTACTTGACTGTCAAGGCCTCCATCCATTTGTTGCGGTACACCTTCTGCGGCTTGCGGTAGACCGAATAGGCCAGTCCGGGAATGAGCAGCAGGGCCGCCGCTAAAGCGCCCAGCAGGGCGAAGCTCAGGGTAAATGCCATCGGGGTAAACAGCTTGCGCTCCACCCGGTCAAATGCAAAGAGCGGCAGGTAGGCGGTGATGATGATAAGGGTAGCGAAGAAAATAGGCTTGGCCACCTCTGCCGCCCTCTGGGCTATCGTCCTGCGGTCCAGCAGCGCGGAGGGATCGTCCTCCCTTTTCTTGAGGATGGTCTCCATCATCACGATTGTGCCGTCCACTATGATGCCGAAGTCTATGGCTCCGAGCGAAAGGAGGTTGGCCGGAATGTCCGTCAGCCACATGAGGATAAATGCAATAAGCAGCGACAGGGGAATGGTGACGGTCGCCAGCAGTGCGCTCTTAGGGCTGCCGAGAAAAATCATCAGTATGGCCAGCACCAGCAGGATACCGAAGGAAAGGGTATGCACTATGGTATGAAGGGTGGCGTCCACCAGATCGGTACGGTCGTAGAAGACCTTCAGCCGCACTCCCTCCGGGAGGATGTTCTCATTGAGGTCCTGCACCGCCCGCTTCACCTCCCGGAGCACCTGCGAGGGGTTCTCATAACGGAGCAGCTGGACCATGCCCTGCACTCCGTCCTCATAGTCCGTCTCATCGTCGAGATAGCCCATGATGCCCTTGCGCTCTAAGTTGCCGTACTTGAGCGTACCGACGTCCCGGAGATAGACGGGAGCTCCTCCGTCACTGCGGACTACGATGTTGCCTAAGTCGTCCAGGTCCTGGACCAGACCCACCCCGCGGATCACATAGCTCAGGTCCCCGCGCATGAGGGTGCTGCCTCCGGCATTGGCGTTATTGTCCTCTATCGCATCGGTCACCTCGCTCAGCGAGAGACCGTAGGCGGTCAGCCGGTCGGGGTCTATCTCGATCTGATACTGGGTCGTGATGCCTCCGAAGTTGGAGACGTCCGCGATACCGTAGATCTGCTTCAGACGCGGGATTATCACCCAATGGTTCAGGTCAGTCAGTTCCCGGAGGCTGCGGTCTCCCGTGACCACATAGCGGAATATCTCGCCCGTAGGGGAGGTCAGCGGGTCGAGTCCGGGCTGCGCCCCGAAGGGCAGCTCGATGTCCGCGATCCGCTCCATCACCCGCTGCCTGGCCCAGTAGTCGTCCACCCCGTCCTCGAAGACAAGGGTTATCTTGGATATGCCGAAAAAATTCTTGCTGCGCATCACCTTCAGACCGGGAATTCCGTTCAGTTCCCTCTCCAAAGGCACGGTAATCTGCTGTTCTATCTCGGCTACGGCGAGTCCGGGCACCTGGGTGGCCACTCCCACCGACACATCGGCGATATCGGGGTAGGCGTCTATCGCCAGATGCTTCCAGGCATACATTCCGAGGGCCGCGAGCAGGATGAACACGGCCAGCACGAGCCATCTGCGCTCGAGCAGTCTGTCTATAAACTTCTCCATAGCCTACATATTCAGGTATATTCCACCACGGGTCATGACCGTCTCGCCTCCGTCCAGTCCGCCGAGTATACGCACGTTGCCGTCCCCGACAGTCTCGGAGACCACCCTGCGCCTCAGCAGGGAGCCGTCCCCGAGCCGCTGGTACACGAAGTCACTGCCGCTCTCCTGCATCAGGGCCGTGGCCGGCAGGATAATGGACTCCCGCGGAGTGCCGGAGAAGAGGACGTTGCAGAACATCCCGAGCTTGAGACTGCGGGCAGAATTGTCACACTCCACTATCACCTCTAAAGCCCGGCTGTCCGGGTCCACCATCTCGCCCACATAGTGTATCCGCCCCGTGTATATCATGTCCGGAGCCGAGGATATATGGACCTCCGCCCTGTCCCCTTCCTGCACTGCTCCGAAATAGCGTTCCTTGACAAAGGCCCTTACCCACACCTTCGAGAGATCGGCCACCACTGCCAGCGGACCTTCTCCCTCGGAGACATAGCTGCCGATGGTCATGTCGCAGCTGAGCACCTCGCCCGCTATCGGAGAGACTGCCGTAAGCGGCTGCCCCATCCGCAGAGAGGCCGTATCAGCATTGAAAATACGCAGTACCGCGGCAGCCTGCTCCAGCTCCCGCTCCGCGATATAGGCCTCGCTCCTGGCCTGTTCCAGCTCCCGGACCGCCCCCACTCCGTTGCGGGAGAGTCCGCTCTGACGGGCATAGCGCCTTGCCGCCAGTTCATTATTGGACTTTGCGGAAAAATACGTCCTCACCGCCTCGTAGAAATCCGAGGAGCCGAGGGCAAATACCGGAGTTCCCTCCTCCACCCTCTGCCCGAGACGCACGCTGCATCCCTCCACCCTGCCGGAGAAAGGGGCGGAGATCTCCGCTATCTTTCCCGCCACGGGGGTCACTTCGCCCACAGTACGGAACTGCGCCGACCAGGTCTCAGGTTCTACGGTTGTAAATTCTATCTGCTTGAGTATAGGTGAATTGTTGCTGATTATCACAGTGTCGCCGCGACGGATTACCTCAGCGGTTTCATGTGTGGTCCTGTTGCCGGCGCATGCTGTCAGCATCAGCATGAGGCCGGGTATGAAATATCTGTACATGAATGTTCTATCTAAATAATTACAATGTAGTTACCCGACAGGACACATTGCGGCCCGCCGGGAAAGAATGGAATGGGGAAATAATTCAGACAGAACGTACTGGAGGGGCCCTGAGCCCATGGAGCAGCGGCACTCCGGCCACTGCCTCACTGCATCCGCTTTCAGAATACACCGCCACCGGAATACGGCAGACATCGTCCACGGTCACCGTCTCCGCCGCAAAGAAGACAGAGGCGTTGAAGGCGGATATCACCCTCAGGTCATTGGCGGTGTGCGTATGGTCCGGAAGACCGTCGGTATTCTTGGCGTAAGGATGCGAGTGGGTTATGGAATACCCCTGATAATAATGCGTATGGACAAACAGCGTATTGCTCACGTAGAACCCTATGAACAGGGATACGAGAAGGCAGTTCAGAAAGCGGTATTTTCTCAGCCGTTTTACCATAGACATTCCAGGAATGCGCGAATATACGAAAAAATCTCCGCCCGCAGCACCGCCCCTGCAAGAAAGCTGCAAATCTGTCGAAAACCAGCTGAATCTCGGTTTTTTTTCAAGATTCCGCTGATTTCTGACAGAAATTGCTTACATTTGCATAAAACAAAATACTGACTGATATGCTGATAGGACGAAAAGAGGAATTAACTAAATTAAAAGAGGCATACGAATCCGGATACTCAGAATTCATCGCAGTGTACGGACGGCGCCGAGTAGGAAAAACTTTTCTCATAAGAGAAGCGTTCAACTACAATTTTACATTCTCGCACACAGGCCTATCGCAGAAGAACACACGCGCACAGCTCAAGGAGTTCCATCAGTCGCTGAAACGTCATGGCGCTGAAAACTCACCTGTGCCCGTCAATTGGCAGGAAGCCTTTGACAGCCTGATTTCTTTGCTGGAGAGGTCCAATGACAGGAGAAAAGTTGTTTTTATCGATGAAATGCCCTGGATGGATGCGCCCCGCTCAGGATTCCTGCCTGCTCTGGAACATTTCTGGAACGGATGGGCCACGTCCCGCAGGGATATACTGCTGATAGTCTGCGGCAGTGCCACTTCATGGATCATCAACAAAATTCTGAAAAACCACGGGGGTCTGCACAACCGTGTATCCATACGTCTGCACCTGAAGCCGTTTACCCTTCACGAGTGCAGCGGATATGCTGCGGCTAAAAAACTAACAATGAGCCGTATGCAGATTGCCGAGGCATACATGGTCATGGGAGGAATTCCTTTTTACTGGTCAAAATTAGACAAATCCAGGAGTCTGACCCAGAACATCGACAATCTGTTTTTCTCCTCCGACGGAGAACTCAGACACGAATTCGGTGAACTCTACGCATCCCTGTTCAAACGCCCGGAAAAATACTTGAGAATCATCGAGGTCCTTGCCCTCAGGAAAGCTGGCATGACCCGCGGAGAGATTGCCCTGAAAGGCAAGCTTGATGACAATGGACAGCTCAGCAGGATGCTGGAAGAACTGTCATATTGCGGATTCATCAGAAAATACTGCCACATCGGCAAGAAGGTCAAGGACGCAATATACCAACTGACCGACAATTACACCCTGTTCTATTACCAATTCATCAAAAACAACCCGTCTACAGACGACAACTTCTGGATGAAGACCATAGGACGGCCGGCATACAACACCTGGTGCGGCCTGGCCTTCGAGCGGCTCTGCATGGCTCACTCCAGGCAGATCAAGGCCGCCCTCGGTATCTCAGGCATACTGGCGACTATCTATTCCTGGCACACTGCCCCGTCGGACGGAAAGCCTGGAGCACAGATAGACATGCTGATAGACAGGGCCGACAACGTTCTGGACATCTGTGAGATGAAATACTCCCAGACACCATACGCCATAACATCTGCTTACCGGACCACACTGCTTAATAAAGCCGGCCGCCTATCCGAGGCGGCAGCCGGAAAACGGGCCGTCCATATTGTAATGGTTACAGCCAACGGTCTGGTCCACAACCAATACTCCGATATCATCAACAACGAAATCACATTAGAGGACCTTTTCAGGGAATAAAATGTCGAAAACCAGCTGAATCTACCAAAAATTTCGAGATTCAGCTGATTTCTGACAGAAGCATCCCCCTAGAGATTAGCCTCGAGCCATGCGGCAATGGCAGTCGTATCGTCAAACTTGTCTATGAAATTTCCTTCACTGTCTATCAGGAACCTGTCTGAAAAGAAATTGAAAACCTGTATCTGACCGGGAAGAGATTCACGCCCTAACCGGAAAGCCGGACATCATACACTTTTGAATTCTCGCATGAAATTATCGACATGGATACAACCGCACAAATCAGCGCGTTGATAATTGTTGTTCTTTTCATAGCAAAACGTTTTCGAAAGTTCAAATATACGCAAAAAATCCCCACTTCCGGCATCATGACACGGTAAGTGGGGAAACGTCCTCTCTTTTACGATTTAAGACTACTGGCTGTCCTTGGTCATCTCGGCGGCGAGGGCGGCGATGTCCTGGATTGTAAGGCCCTCGGCAATGAACTGAATAACGGTGCAGGAATGAACCGCAGGCTGTCCGGTATCGTCCACTTCTGCCTGAAGCATCAGGAATTCATCGACATATTTCCCGTCCGGAGTGACATAGTAGAACACTATACGGTCACCTCCGTCAGAGACCCGCATTAACTCCCTGTACTCATTCTTTTTACCGTTAATAATCTGCTCTACTGACCAGTTTATGGAGTATGCATCCTTCGGTTCATCGGTCTGCATGAGATACATTCCCCTGAGTTTGTCCATAAACCCGAAGATTTTCGAAATATCCACATTCCCATCCTCCACATCACCTACAAGCATGTCAGCAGCACCACTCCCCTCCGTCTGAGACATGATTGTGGACATAAGGCTGAACATCTCCTTAGAGATATAGACGGTCGACACTCCCTTCTTGTTCTCATAAGATTTGTACACCGCACTCATCGGGTTTTTATCCGAGTCAGGCTCAGCGGCATCCGGTTCTGCCGAGGGCAGCTGGGCCCACACTGGAAGCGCCATCATCAGCGACGCTGTGAAAACAATTAACTTTTTCATAAACTTTACTTTTTAACTATTTATCATCTTGTTCATTATTCATCACATTCTGAATGGAGGATATCGTCCTGGACGTCATCTCCTCTACCCTGCTCATCTGCGCAGAGGCCTGCGAGAGTCCCTTTCCAAAATTGGCTCCTACCATCTCCAATGCCCTGACAGCCTCGGCGCAGGCCAGTGCGGGATCGTCGAAGGTGTCCTGGGGTTCATAGCCGTTTACAGGCACAATCAGGGCCACGGCGGCAATGGCGGCTGCGGCGGCTACCGACGAAATGGAGGCCACGAGCCTCATCCTCCCGCGGCGGCGACCGAGCTCCCGGTCCACCGTCCGCCCGATCATCCGGGAGAGGTCCTCTGGAACGGGGATGTCCTCATCGGCTGTCCGCATCTGCGAGAGCCCCTTGCGGAGAATTTCCTCCGGTTCGGATGTTTTTAAATTCCTGCCCATTTTTTAAAATTTTACCTGTTTATAAATTTCGTTATTTTTTCCTTCAACATCTTTCTGCCGCGGGAGAGCGTGACCCGGATATTGACCTGACTCATGCCCGTAAGGGCCTCTATCTCGTCCATCTCCATCTGCTCGAGGTCCCTCAGGATCACCACTTCCCGCAGCTTCGGGGGCAATACGGCCAGGGCCTTCCGCACCATTGCCGCCTCCTCCCTGCCCTCGACCGGGACATCCGCCGCCTCGACCGCCGGGCCTCCTCTCACCTCCGTCACGTCCGCCGCCATCCGGAGGACATTACGTCCGCCCCGCCGCAGGATGTCCGCACAGACATTCTGCATCATCCGCACGCAGTAGCCCTGGGGATTGGCACTCCGAAGGGCCCGGTCGCCCTCGCGGCAGAGCTTCACGTAGAGCTCCTGCACTGCGTCCTGGGCGTCCTCCTCCGCTCCAAGCATGCGGTAGGCGATGCGGTAGAGCATGGGACCGAGGGGGAGAAAGGCGGATTTGAATTCTTCGGCGTTCACGGGCTGGGTTTTAACTCTATTCTATGGATGAGGCTATGTACTTGGCAGCCTCCTCCTCTGTTATTTTACCCTCGATCTGGATAATAGCCGGGTCCTCTCCCGCAGAGATCACCACCATTTCAGTGATGATGTCCCCTTCCTTGCGCACCAGCACCCTCGCATCATCTCCGTCATCATGCACCTCTGTCAGAACCACATAGCCGCCCAACTCACATTTTTCCACATCCTCGGCGAACTGCGCCAGCACTTTCTCGCTGCAGCCGCTCAGGTCGGCCACACGCACCGCGCTGATATGCGAGAGGGTCTTCAACGCGATATCGGTCTCGTCGTCAGAAAGTTCGGTCTCTTCCTGCCCAAAGGCCACCACGAGCTTGGCGAGATTGATCCAGAACTGGCCTACCGAAACGGACTCGGCACCGGGCTTACCGGCATAGCGCTCGTACAGACTTTCGACATTCTGGGCCCCTGCGGGCAGTACAGCCGCCGACAGAAGCAGCAGGCTGAGGAAGATGGGTGTAAAAACTCGTTTCATAACTTTTCTCTGTTTTTAAATGTTTCTGAATTTATGACGCCGGAATGCGGAAAAATGTTACAAGAAATTTCAAGGGCGGTGACAATTTTTCTTCAGAATCCTCGGGAACATAATCAGGAACAGGACGGTACAGCATATCGCGGCTGTGGCGTCGGATATGGCCTCGGCGGCGAAAACGCCCCTCACGCCCATCAGGCGGGGAAGAGTCAGGGCCAGCGGGACGAGCAGGATAATCTTGCGCAGCAGGGCAATGAATATCGACAGACGGGCCTGGCCGAGGGCGACGAACATGTTCTGGAAGGCCCGCTGCAGGCCGAAGATGGTCATGCCGGCCAGGGCATCCGTGCCGATGCCGTAGATGTGGCCGATGTAGATACGGTCCACGAGATTGTAGAGCAGGTTGACGAGCTGGGCCACCACTGCCGGGACGGCCATGCGGAAAACCAGCGGGGTCATGGGCGCAGTACCCAGACGCTCTTCATATTGTAAGTTATTTGTCACTTTCTACTTATAATTTCTTATCTTCGCAGCCTAAAATCCAACGATATGTTTCTGAAATACCTGAAAGAATACGCAATCATGACCCTCGGACTGGCCGTCTTCGTCTTCGGCTGGACCGCATTCCTCAACCCCCACGAGATCACCGGAGGCGGCATCGCCGGCCTGGCTTCGGTAATCCACTACGGCATCGACAGCATCCCCGTCTCCTACGCCAAGTTCGCGATAGACATCCTGCTCCTCGTCGCCGGCTTCATCATCCTCGGCAAGGGATTCGGTATCAAGACCATTTACTGCGTGGCCATGAGTTTCGTGTTCTTCCAGTTCATGCCCATGATACCCGGCCTGACCAGCATCTCCGCCGGCATCACCGACAACCTGATCAACGCCCTCATCGGCGGCGCCATGAGCGGTATCGGTATCGCCATCATCATCACCCAGGGCGGCAGCACCGGCGGCACCGACATCATCGCGCTTTCGATCAACAAATATAAGAACATTTCGCCCGGACGTATCTACCTCGTGTGCGATTCTCTCATCGTCATGTCGATTCTTTTAGTCAACGACAAGACCCTGGCCGACGTCGTCTATGGATTCGTAGAGATCATCGCCTTCTCCTACGCCGTGGATATGTTCCTGACCGGCTCACAGCAGTCCGTCCAGACCCTCATCCTCTCCGAGCACAACGACGAGATCGCCGCCCGCCTCCAGACCCTCAGCATCGAGGGCAACCGCTCCGTCAAATCCGTGCAGTGGTCCACAGAAGGCAGCCGCAAGATGCTCATGGTCGTCAGCCGCAAAGGTTACTCCGGCGAGATCGTCAGGACCGCCCGCGCCATCGACCCCGACGTCATCCTCATGACCGTCCCCGTCACCGCCGTCTACGGCATCGACAAGAAGAACCAGTAGCTTTCCGGTGATATCCAGCTGCCCGTCCCCCTCGTCCGCCATCCCGCATCGACAAGAGGAACCAGCAGTCGTACACCTCCGCCCCGTCTCCGTCCCCGTTTCCGTTCCTGCCTCAGCCCCCGCACACCACACACCGCCCGAAGCCACCCGGAAGACGCCTGGGGAATGCCGCGGGACACCTCGCCCCACTCCTTCGGAAGAAGTAAGAGGGCGGAAAGTCCTTTGGCTTACTGAGGACTTCGGGTGATTGCGCACCTTCGGAAGGTGAGCAGAAAACACGGGAAATACGCACACCTTCGGAAGGTGGGAGAAGGCGGTTGGAAACGAAAACGCGCGTACAGGCCCTACAGAGGGCCTCGGGTGATTACGCACCTTCGGAAGGTGAGTAAAAAACGCGGGAAATACGCACACCTTCGGAAGGTGGGAGAAGGCGGTTGGAAACGAAAACGCGCGTACAGGCCCTACAGAGGGTCCCGGG
>DVHI01000057.1 GCA_018712275.1 Candidatus Coprenecus avistercoris
GGGAAATCACACCTTCAGATACCGGGTATTCTCCGAAGCCTTCGATATTCTTAACGGTCTTCGAGGGAAGATCCGAACGGTCGTTGGGGTTGGTGAGGAACTCAATAATAATCTCTTCAAGCTGTGCATCCGAAAGAATAACTTGTCCGCCTGCCATAACGCCGTTCCTGGAGTTGATCTTCACGTCGAGCATGTTTCGACGGTTCACCTTTAAGTCCTCCAGCTGAGCGTTCTCGGGAGGCATAGGGGGGAGACGGCGGGCCAGACCGGTTTCGGGGTCCATCGTACTCACCATCAGGAAGAAGATCAGCATGAGGAACGAGATGTCCGCCATGGAACCTCCGTTTATTTCAGGTGTTTTCTTAGATGCCATAATTGATTAACCTCTATTTTTAATAAGATTTCTTACGCTGCCCCATACCAAGGCAAGTAATGCGATGACAACCAGTGCATAGCTCAGGTTGAGCAGTGTATCGGTCATCTTAAGAGTAGCGTGTGTAGGCTGTACTTCCATGTTCACAGCGATGGGGTCACCGCTTGCGAGCAGGTAGGAGAGGCCGATGAGCACGACGGCTATCAGCAGCAGAAATCCTGTCTTCTTGAGAGACTTCTTGTTGCCTGCCATATTGATGATCGAAAGCACCACGACAAGCACAATCGCTGCAATCACCAGTGCATAGGCCCAGAAGAGCACTATATCCAGCATACCGGTGGTGGCGAGAGCCTCAGCCTCGTTGGCGACTGTGTAGAGTCCTGTGTTCGAGTTGTAGATGAAGAACACTACCAGACCAATCAACGAGATGACCAGCAGACAGATTTCTAATATTTTTGTAAATTTACTAGTCATGAGATTGTTAATTGATTACTTTACTTGTTCTGATATTTTACGATCATATCTACGAGGGAGATGGAAGCGTCTTCCATGGAGAGGACGATACCGTCAACCTTGGCGATAAGGTAGTTGTAAAGTATCTGGAGAATGATGGCGACGATCAGACCGCCGACGGTGGTAATCAGGGCGACTTTCATACCTCCTGCAACGAGGGTCGGGCTGATATCACCTGCTCTCTGAATCTCATCGAATGCCTGGATCATACCGATCACAGTTCCCATAAATCCGAGCATAGGTGCGATAGCGATGAAGAGGGTTACCCAGGAGAGACCGCCCTCAAGCTGTCCCATCTGAACAGAGCCGTAAGAAGTGATGGATTTCTCAACCTCCTCTACTCCCTTGTCATAGCGGAGCAGACCCTGATAGAAGATGGATGCAACAGGACCGCGGGTGTTGCGGCAAACGTCCTTAGCTGCTTCTACACCACCGTTGTTCAGAGCGTCCTCAACTTTCTTGAGAAGCTTCTCGGTGTTGGTGCTGGCCAAGTTCAGGTAAATAATCCTCTCGATGGCAACGGCAAGACCGAATACGAGGCAGGCGATGATGGTGGCCATGAAGCCGGCGCCACCCTCGATGAAGAGCCTCTTGATTTCCTGATGCATGGGAGCCTCAGCGGGAGCCTCCTCTGCGGCAGCCTCGTCAACGGGCTCGAAGGCTACCAGTTCGGATGAATCAGCAGTGGTGAGAGAGTCTCCGTCCTGCGCAGATGCGTATTGTGCAGTGAAAGTCATGAGACCCATAACTGCCAAAAACATGAAGATTTTTTTCATACAATTTTTGATTAGTTATTAAACAAGTTTTTAATTTGAGTTTTTTCAATCAGCTAATTTGGCGGAGAGGGCGGGATTCGAACCCGCGAAACCCTTTTGGAGTTTACGCACTTTCCAGGCGCGCGCCTTCGACCACTCGGCCACCTCTCCATTGAAATTACCGCCAAAATTAGAAATTATTTTTCATAAAATCTACATTTCAGTGAGTTCTCCACGCATATTTTTTTCAAGAAAATGAACAATCTCCTTATTATCAGTATATTGACCTAGCAAAAAAAATAACTTGGCGACCGCCGCTTCCGTAGTGCAGTCTCCTCCGCCCACGACACCGATGTTCTTCAAGGATTTTCCGGTCGAGTAGGTGTCCATATCCACTCTTCCGGCGAGGCACTGGGTGATGTTTAGGACGATGACTCCGCGGTCGACGGCCTTCTTGATGCAGTCGGTGAACCATTTCCCGGAAGGGGCGTTGCCGGAGCCGTAGGTCTCCAGAATGATGGCCCTGATGCCGGGAGTGCATACTAGGGAGTCGAGGACCTCTCTTTTCATTCCGGGTATCACCTTTATGATCAGTACGGAGGGATCCAGGTCGTATGTGGGGCGCAGAGGGTGGTTCCAGTCCGCGGGATAGCGGATGAAGGCGGTGTTGAACTTGATGTGTATGCCGACTTCGGCCAGTACAGGGTAGTTGGCGGACCGGAAGGCCCGGAAGTTCTCGGCGGTGTACTTGGTAGTGCGGTTGCCGCGGTAGAGCTGGCTCTCGAAGTAGATGCAGACCTCCGGGACCATGGGGCGGCCGGCGGGGTCCTTGGATGCGGCGATCTCTATCGAGGAGATGAGGTTCTCCTTGCCGTCCGTGCGGAGCATTCCGATGGGCAGCTGGCTGCCTGTGAACACTACCGGCTTGGTGATGTCCCCGAGCATGAAGCTCAGGGCCGATGCCGAGAAGGACATGGTGTCGGTGCCGTGCAGGATGACGAAGCCGTCATATTTGCAGTAGTTTTCTTCAATGAGCCTGGTGAGCCTCTTCCAGAACTCGATGTCCACGTCGGATGAGTCGATGACGGGGTCGAAGGAGTAGGTGTCTATCCTGTATCCGAATTTCTTGAGTTCAGGGACTTCCTCCAGTATCTGCGAGAAGTCGAATGGCCTCAGGTCGAAGGACACGGGGTCCTGTTTCATGCCGATGGTTCCGCCGGTGTAGACCAGGAGTATGGATGTCTCGTTTTGCATTTTATGATAGGTTTGTCAGGTTGAACAGCTCTTTGGCTCCCTCTGTGGTGACTCTGTCCACGGCCTCCACGGGGATATTCTGTAAAGTTGCTATTTTCTCCGCCACCAGCCTGATATAGGAGGATTCGTTCCTCTCTCCCTGTGGGGAACTGGCGTCAGCCAGGGAGAATCAGTCTCCAGTACTATCTGTTCCAGGGGAATGTCCCGGACTGTGGCGGCTATACCGGCATTCTTATAGGTGACTACTCCGCCGATGCCTATGCGGAAGTCTCCGTAGGTACGTATCCGCCGGTAGGTCTCGATGCTGCCGGAGAAGGCATGGAAGACACCTCTCATGGGTACTCCTGCCTCCGCCAGTCCGTCCAGAACCCCGAATACTGTGTCATGTGCGTCCCGGACGTGAATGATGACGGGCAGATGTGCCTCGGCGGCCCACAGCATCTGCTGTCTGAATACCTCCACCTGCTCCCGGATGTACTTGTCCGACCAGTGCCGGTCCAGACCGATCTCTCCTATGGCAGCCCATCCTCCTTCCGCAAGCCGGGCCTCCACGAAGTCGAGCTCCCGTTTCCAGTTGTCGTCCACGGATGTGGGATGCAGGCCCACGGCGACACTGACCCTGCCGCCCGAAGCAGCCGCGCATTCCATCATCCTTTCATGGACGGAAGAGTCTATGCCTGGGAAGATCAGATGCTCCACGCCGGCGGCCACGGCTCTTTCCAGGGCCTGTGGGAAGTCGTTCCTGAATGCCTCGTCGTACAGATGCGAGTGGGTGTCTATCATTATACCTTTAATATATAGCGGCCGAATATGTCCGAACCTATGAACCCGTCCAGTTCCATGCGGGTCAGCCTGTCCAGGACCAGGGCCGGGTCAGCTCCGCTTTTCCGGATGAGTTCGTTGCGCTCTACGGCCGAATCAGCCGATAAAGTTAGTAAGATATTCCGTTGGATGTAGTCGCTTTCCTCGAAAAGTTTTTGAAAAATGTCATTCCGGTCTCCGGAGGACCTGTCCGTCCAGCCCATGGCGGCCGCCACGCTGCCCGGAGATGATATGAGGGCAGCGCCGTTGGATTCAATGAGGCGGTTGCAGCCCTCCGACCAGCGGTCGCCGACACGTCCGGGCAGGGCCAGAACTTCCCTTGAGTAGGAAAGGGCGGTACGGGCGGTTATCAGACCGCCGCCCTTTTCCGCAGACTCGACCAGTACTACGGCGTCGGACATCCCGGCTATGATGCGGTTGCGCCGGAGGAAGGTGACGGCCATGGGGGAGGATCCCTTGGGAAAATCCGTCACGACTGCACCGGCCCGTGCTATCCTGGCCGCATGCCCGCGGTGAGGCGGGGGATATATGCTGTCCATGCCGGTGGGCAGGACTGCTATCGTGTCCATCCCGTGTTCCAGGGCCGCGAGATGCGCAGTGATGTCTATGCCGTAGGCCAGGCCGCTGATGACTGCCGGTCTGTCCCTGAGGGCGGCCAGGTCGGCTATGATCTGCCTGCACTGCCTCAGACCGTAAGGAGTGGCCTTCCGGGTGCCGACGACGGCTACTGCCCTGGAAGGATTGAGGCTGCATGTGCCTTTATAGAAGAGGACGACGGGTGCGTCGGGGCACTCTCTGAGGCGTCGGGGATATTCCTTGTCCCTGATGTAGATGATGCCTACGCCGCCGGCCCTGGCCCACCGGACTTCCTCGTCGGCTGCTTTCAGCGTCCTGGGGTCGGCCAGGGCGTCGCTGTAGTGCCCGTCGTCCTGCAGAAGACCGCGCAGTTCCCTGCCCGTCAGTTCAAAGATCTCGCCGGGTGAGGAGAACCGGTCCGTCAGCATCCGGGCGTCCCTGCAGTTGTAGTTGAAGACCCTGTTGATGGCACAGGCGTATACTGTCTCGTCGTATTCCATGAGGCGAAGATATGGAAAGAGTAGCCGTCCGGGGGCAAAATAAAAAAAACGGACATCAAATATCCGTTTTTAATTTTCTGCAGTTTTTTAAAATTATCTGGTGTGAAGGAAATCGTCTCCGTATTTCTCCTGATAGTAAAGGGAGTCCTCTGTGTCGAATGTATCTATGGCGAAGACTTCGTTCTCGATGTCGCGTGCGTTCTGGATCTGGTGCTGCTCCACCACGTTGCTCCTGTTGCGGACGGTGTCGTAGGTGAATATGCCGATGCCGCAGATGAGGATGACGGCCGCGGCGGCCTTGGTCCAGCCGGAGCGGAGAATCCGGAAGAATACGGGGCGGCGCTCCATGCTGCTTTCCTCCTCCCCGAACATCCCCCGGCGCAGGCGGCGCATGGCCTCGAGTCTGGCCCTGCATTCGGGACATACGGAAAGATGTTCCTGAACAACGGTCTCCTCCTCGGAGGTGAGCCGGTTCAGGAAGTAATCCGAAAGTGTCCTTATGTCGATATGTCCGCTCATCTGTATTTTTCAATCATTTTCCTGTACCTGTCATACAGGCTGGTCTTAAGCCTTTTTATCTCCTGTCTGACTCTCGCACATTCCTTCACAAGTTCCTTCCCCTCCATGTCTCCGAAATGCCGGGCGACGATCTCTTCGTACGAAAGCCCGTCTATGTAATGCTCGAACATCCTCTGTACCTTGTCCTCATAGCCCTTGACCAGCTCGTCGTGGAGCGGGTGCTCCTTATTATACAGTATGACGACGAAGTACCCCTGGACAGAGTCTTTGTCCGAAAAGTCGATATAACTGGAAAGGTTCCCCGCGTGTGACGGAAAATTTTCAGGTTTTGTGACGGGATTGTTGAAATATTTTTCCTCATCCTCCGCAGTGAGCTTATACTGAATGAGATCGATGTCTGTAGGAGCCTTGGCTCGGCTGCGTGCTATTTCCTTGTTCTTGTTCTTCAGGACGCCTACCGAGTAGGATATCACTGCTTTCGAGTCCACCGGTTCCTTGAGGCGCCGCTCCACTACCGCGCGGTTGACAGAGATGCAGGTGTCGCTCCAGATGTCGTGGATGTTGTTGTCTCCGGCAAGTCCGGACATCTGATAGCAGAAGGCGGCGGTGATGGGCTTGAGCTTGAGGTAGAACTTCTCCCAGTAGAATCCCTTGTTGCCCTTCATTCCGTCTATGATGCGGGGCTCGTCCACTGGAAAATTGTCGGCGGCCAGTCCCCTGCAGAAACTTTCCAGTTCCCTGGTATTGCCGAAAGAGGGCATCCGGGAGAAATTGAGGGTGTACAGTTCCTGAAAGTGCTCCGGCTCGAGGGCGTATGAGAGAGTATCCGAGTCAGGGGCCAGGTAACGGTCCGTCTCAGTGCGCTCCGAACTTTCGAACAGTCTGCGCAGGTGCAGCCTAAGAATGGATGCGGTTACAGCCTCGAACTGCGGGTTGCGGACATTGTCCCGGCAGAAGGCGCTGAAGCCTTTCTTGCGGTAAAATTCTCTGAGACAGCGTGTCTTCCAGTCGAAGAAGGACTCTCCCTCCAGCGGCGGGTATTCGGATGCGAGCGCAGCGGCCTCCTCCCTGACGCTCCGGAACAGTCCGAGGCGTTCGAGGCGGTACCGCTCATTTTCCTTGGTGAGCAGTTCCAGGGCGTCCTTTTCTATGCTGCGGCCCATCCGGATTCCGGATTAGTTAATGCCTCTGACCTTTTTCTCCCATTTCCATGCGGAGCGGAGGACGTCGTCGACGGGGGTGTCGGCCTTCCATCCGAGTACCTCATTGGCTTTCTTGGGATCAGCCCATACCTTGATGATGTCGCCGGCACGGCGGGGGGCGAAGCTGTAGGGCAGGTTGACTCCGGTGGCGGAGATAAAGTGGTTGACCAGCTCGAGGACGGAGAGTCCGGTGCCGGTGCCGAGGTTGAAGATCTCGTAGCGGTCCGAGTCAGCCACGCCGAGCATTCTGTCCACTGCGGCTACGTGGGCCTTGGCCAGGTCCACTACGTAGATGTAGTCGCGGATGCAGGTGCCGTCCGGTGTGGGGTAGTCGTTGCCGAATATCTTGAGTTCCTTGCGGATCCCGGCGGCTGTCTGGGTTATGTACGGCACCAGGTTCTGGGGTACGCCTATGGGCATCTCGCCGATGAGGGCCGAAGGATGGGCTCCGATGGGGTTGAAATATCTGAGGGCAGTGACTTTCAGGGAAGGATAGGCCGTCACGCAGTCGCGGAGAATCTCCTCGCACATCTGCTTGGTGCGGCCGTAGGGAGAGGTGGCCGGCTTGACCGGGGCGCTCTCGCTGATGGGCAGGTTCTCGGGGTCGGGCTCTCCGTAGACGGTGCACGAGGACGAGAACACTATGCCGCGCTGACGGCCGTCGCAGGTGGACAGCTCTATGAGGTACAGGAGGGAGCGGAGGTTGTTCTCAAAATACTTGAGGGGCTGCTGGACGCTCTCGCCTACAGCCTTGTGGGCTGCGAAATGAATGGCGGCGGTGATGTCGGGATACTTCTCGAAGACCTGTGCGAACTGGGCCTTGTCGCTGCAGTCCAGTTCCATGAAGGGGAAGGGCTTGCCTGTTATCTGCTCTATGCCCTTCAGCATGTCGGGGGATGAGTTGGAAAAATTGTCCACGCCTACTACCTCATATCCGGCGTTGACCAGTTCGACGACTGTGTGGGAGCCGATGTATCCGGCGGCTCCGGTAACGAGTACCCTGCCTTTGTTGTTCATTTTCTTAAAATTTTGTCTGCAAATATACTCAAATTTTCTAATTTTGCGGCCGTTAAATTCAAATGTTGCTATGCTGTTAGGAATCGCATCAGACCACGCCGGCTTCGAGATGAAGGAAGCCCTGAAAAAGTATCTGGCCTCCATGGGCCATGAAGTTAAGGATTTCGGAACTCACTCGCCCGAGAGTATGGACTATCCCGATGTCGCCCACCCGCTGGCCGAAAGCGTCGAGAAAGGGGAGGTGGACCTGGGTATCGCCCTCTGCGGTTCCGGCAACGGCATCAGCATGACCCTGAACAAGCATCAGGGTATCCGCGCCGCCCTCTGCTGGAATGAGGAACTGGCGGCCCTGGCCCGTCAGCACAATGACGCCAACATCCTCTCGCTTCCCGCCCGCTTCATTCCCGTGGACCTCGCGGAGAAGATAGTCAGGAAGTTCCTGGAGAGCTCCTTCGAGGGAGGCCGTCATCAGAGGAGAGTGGAGAAAATCCCCTGCAGGTAATGTACGCGGTCATAGACAGGAATACTCCTGCCGGCACTTCCCTGTCTCCGGAACTGTATCCGGAGGGTTGGGTCATGGTCCTCGACAAGCCCTACAGGTGGACATCCGCCGATGCGGTGCGCAAGATTAAGTTCACGCTCAAGAAGCTGTATCATCAGAACAACATAAAGGTAGGTCATGCCGGGACGCTGGATCCCCTGGCCACCGGAGTGCTGCTGATCTGTGCGGGCAAGGCTACGAAGGTGTCCGAGGCCCTGCAGGCGGAGCGCAAGGAGTACATCGCGGAGGTGACTTTCGGTGCGACTACCCCGTCCTTCGACATGGAGCACGAGGTGGACGCCCGTTATCCCTGGGAGCATATAACCGAGGAGGCCATAGCCGTGGCACTCAAGTCGATGGAGGGGGAGCAGATGCAGCTGCCTCCCGTATATTCGGCGAAGTACGTGGACGGTATCAGGGCCTACGAGATGGCGCGTCAGGGGGAGGAAGTGGCGCTGAAGGCGGCCAGGATCAATATCTACGCCACGCAGCTCATAGAGTACAGGCCGCCGGTGCTGAAGGTGGCGGTACAGTGCAGCAAGGGTACCTATATCCGGGCCTTCGCCCGTGATCTGGGTGTGGCGCTGGGCAGCGGGGCCTACCTCTCCGGTCTGGTGAGGACTGCCTCCGGCGGCTTCTCCATAGGAAATGCCCTGACAATGGAGGATTTTCAGGAAAGATTTTGAAACTTTTTCCGGCGTGAGCCGTAAATACTATTGATATGAAACTTTCGCAATTTAGCTTTGACCTGGATTACAGGAAAAACATCGCGCCCTATCCCTCGGAGTACAGGGATGAGAGCCGGATGCTGGTTCTCCACCGCTCTACCGGAGACATCGAGCACAAGATATTCAAGGACATCATCAACTACTGCGACGAGGGCGACGTGTTCGTCTTCAACGACACCAAGGTCTTTCCGGCCCGTCTGAAGGGCAACAAGGAGAAGACCGGGGCCGAGATCGTGGTCTTCCTGCTGCGGGAACTGAACCGGGACCAGCGTCTGTGGGACGTGCTGGTTGACCCCGCCCGCAAGATCCGTATAGGCAACAAGCTCTATTTCGGTGAGAACGACTCGCTGGTGGCAGAGGTAATCGACAACACCACCTCCAGGGGCAGGACCCTCCGCTTCCTTTTCGACGGCTCCTACGAGGAGTTCAAGTCCACCCTCTATTCGATGGGAGAGATACCGGTGCCCGAGTACGTGTATGTTGCCAGGCAGGCACAGCGCGAGAGGGACGGGCTGCCTTCGGTGAAGCAGTCGGGTCCGTTCATCTTCTCGGAGCCTTTCGACATAGACCGTTTCCAGACCATTTACGCCTCTCAGGAGGGGGCTGTGGCCTCGCCCGCCGCAGGCCTTCATTTCAGCAGGGAGGTCTTCAAGAGGATGGAGATCAAGGGTGTGGACGCCCGTTTCATTACCCTGCACATGGGGCTGGGACACTTCCGCAATGTGGATGTGGAGGATCTGTCCAAGCACAAGATCGATTCCGAGCGGATGATTATCCCGGAGGAGACGGCGGATGCGGTCAATGCGGCCAAGGCCTCCGGACACAAGGTCTTCGCTGTGGGTGCCACAGTGGTAAGGGCCATCGAGACTCCGGTGACCACCACCTGCCAGCTCAAGCCTTTCGACGGATGGACCAACAAGTTCATCTTCCCTCCCTACAAGTTCTCGATTCCCGACGCTGTGGTGACGAACTTCCATCTGCCCAACTCCACCATGCTCATGTCCGCCTGCTCCTTCGGCGGGTATGACAACGTCATGCGCGCATACCGCGAGGCCCTGAAGGAGGGCTATCAGTTCGGTATGTACGGTGACGCGATGCTGATGATCGACTAAGGGTCAGATTTTCCCGGCTTTTCTGAGTCTCTCGCGGCGGGCCAGGGCTGTCTCGTTCTCCAGGTCGGAGATGTTGCAGTCGGGTCCGTAGGTGAAGATGTTCTCCGTGTCCAGTTCCCGGATACTGCCTTCCTGAAAATCCCCGGTGATGCCTGTGGAGAGGGTGATGGAGCCTCTTCCATCGGCCGTGCCGTCGGTAAGTTCCACCGTATCAGAGTTGCTGTAACTGCGGGTGCGGGCCGGAGGGGTGTTGTTGACCTTGAACCCCGTGGCCAGGATGGTGACGGCTATCTCTCCTTCTTCTAGGCGGTTATCAGTGGTGAGCCCGCGTTTCTGCTTGCTCACGCCGCCGCCTGTGCTCTCGCGGATGAGATCCAGTATCATGGTGTCCTCCGAAGCCAGCAGGGAGGACTTGCTGTTGTACATGATGTTGACCAGGACGTTCTTTGCAGTATTGAGGTCGAAGTCCTTGAGCAGGGGAGACGTCAGCGCCTTCTCCACAGCTTCCCTGGCCCTGTCCTCGCCGGAGGCGCGGCCCGTGCCCACCAGCGCCATACCGCTGTCGCGCATTACCACCTTTACGTCTTCCAGGTCTACGTTGACGAAGCCGGTACTGGTGATTATCTCCGATATGCCGCGGACGGCGGTGTCGAGGATGTCGTCGGCCTTCTTATAGGCGTCCTGGATGCTTAGGTCTCCGTAGAAGTCGTACATCTTCTGGTTGTCGACGATGATGATTGAGTCGGTGTACTTGCTCATCTCCTCTATTCCGTGGTAGGCCCTCTGGAGGCATTCCAGACCCTCGTTGTTGGTGGGGTAGGTCACTACTGCTATGGTCAGCAGGCCGGCTTCCTTGGCGGCCTTGGCTATGACGGGAGCGGCTCCTGTACCTGTGCCTCCGCCCATACCGGCGGTGATGAAGACTACGTCGATATTGCCGCCTATGTATTTTTTGATATGCTCAATGGATTCGAGAGCGGCGTTACGTCCTTTCTCCGGATTCATGCCTGCTCCGAATCCCTTGGTGAGAGCCGAGCCGAGCTGAATCTTGTCCGGCACGGGAGATGCCATCAGAGCCTGGCGGTCGGTATTGCAGATGAGGTACTCCACGTCCTTTATGCCCTCGTTGTAAAGGCGGGTGACGGCGTTGCAGCCTCCGCCTCCCACTCCGATTATCTTGATGGTCGACATATTGTCGAGTACGCCTTCGGGTATGAAATCTGTAACTGTCATGATTCTTCAACTTTAAATGTTATGCCTCGTTCTCCGTAGAGTCGAATATTCCCTTAATCCGTTCGGACCAGGGCTTCTTGGGCTGTCTGGGCGGTCTTTGGGGCCTTTGTGCGGTGCTGCCCGACTGTCCGCGGGCCGTGTCCGCTCCGGCTCCTGCCGTTTCCTCCGGGGAAAGTGTCCCGAACAGGGTGGCGTTCTCGTCCGGCTGCGGCTGGGCATTGCTCTGACGGGCGGATTCCGGCAAGGTCTCCTCGTATTCGAATCCCTTGATGATCAGACCGACAGCCACCGAAGCCTCGGGACGGAACACCTCCTCCACCGAGTTGCCTATGACGGTGTTGCTGTCAGGCAGTCCTATACGCACGTCCATTCCCAGAATACTGCGGGCCAGAATCTGGATGTGGTTGAGTCCTGCCGTACCTCCGGTGATGACTGCTCCGCTGCGGATGCGGTCCTTGAATCCGGACTCCTCCACGATGTTGCGGACGGTGGCCAGTATCTCGCAGGTGCGGGCCTCGATGGCCTGGAACAGGAGCTTGAAGGGTACGTCCTTGATGGGGATGCCGTTCTTGTCGCGGATGGAGATTATCTTGTTCTCAGGGGCATATTCGCTGATGCAGGAACCGTGCTGGATCTTCATGAGTTCGGCGTTGCGCAGGGATACTCCGCAGACCTGGCTGATGTCCTCGCTGATGGAGTTGCCTGCGAAGGGGATGACGGCTGCATGGCGGATGATATTGCCCTGGTATATCAGTACGTCGGTGGTTCCGGCGCCTATGTCCACCAGTACAGTGCCGAGTTCCTTCTCGTCGTCGGTAAGCAGGGCTGAGGCCGCAGCGATGGGAGACAGGACCATCTTCCTGGTGGAAAGACCGCTCATCGATACTGTCTGTCCGCATTTCTTGACTGTGCCGGCTCCGCCTATGAAGAGCCGGTACTCGCCGCTGATCTCCTTGCCTGTCATGCCTACGGGGTCTCCTGCGTCGATGAACTCATCCACGTTGTAGTACTGCGGCACTACGAACAGGATGTGCTCCGAGGGCTCGACCTTGCTCAGGTACATCTCGTCCAGCATGGAGGCTACTTCCTCCGTGCTGATCATAGAGTCCTCGTTCTGCCGGTTGCGGCTCATGCTTGCCGAGCAGCATCTGAGTTTCTGTCCGGATATGTTGACATACACGTCGCGGACGCTGTAGTGCTCGGTGTCGGGCAGGGAGTGCACCTGCTCCAGGACTTTCTGCATGGCCGGCTTGATGACGGAGATGACGTTCATGGGATTCATGATCTCGCTCCTGCGCACTCCGTTGGAGGGTATGGGGGCCTCGCTGTAGCCGATGATCTTGATGCCGGTGGAGGTCTTCTCCCCGACTATGGCGGCAAGCTTCGACGTTCCTATGTCGATGGCTGTAACGTATCTGCTGTTCATATCTTTACACTTTTTTTGATTTCAGTTCTGTCCCTCAGTGTGCAGACTATCTGGTCCGAGAACTTGAGGTTGACCGCCGAATACCGCTCCCAGCCGTAGACGGGAACGATCTGGCGGTAGAATGTCCTGAGTTTTGCAAATTTATAATCAATATTGTCTGTTGATCCAAAAATTATCTTCTGATCGCCTACGGCGGTGTAGAAGACTATGTCCCCGTTCTTCTCCACATTGATCTGCTGTATCTGGGAGTTCCACACAGGATGGCGGTCCAGATAGTGAGCCAGTTCGGTGATTCCTTCCACCCAGCCACGGTCCTCCTGGTCCGGAACCCCTCTGTAGCCTTCTTCAAGTTTCACCGGAATGTTCCCTGATACCACCGGAACATACGAGGTGAATGTGCTGACCCACGGGAAGATGTACCCCGTGTCGTCGATGTAGAAAGCTCCGCTGGCGCTCTGTATTCTCAGCAGTGGCCTGCGCTGGGTGATGCTTACCCGCAGTATGCCGTCCCTGGAGATGGACACATCGCTGTGGCGGATGGCGCTGCGGCTCTCGAGCAGGTCCTCGATGCCGGTCAGGCGGGCTTCCTCCCTGGGCCTGCCCACCGGATTGACCTCCGAGGAGGTGATGATGGCCTCTATCTCTGCCGGGGATACGAAGCGGTTCGACGCGCTGTCGAGGATCCTTACGGCGATGCCCGTGCACAGTTCTCCCTGCCTGCCTCTTGCGGAGAGGAAGGAAGCCGCTGCGAAGTACCCGCAGAAGAGCAGGACGGCCAGGGCGGCAAGGCAGTATGTGACGGTCTTCCTAAGCATATTTCTCTCTAAGCAGGTTCTCAATGGGCTGGACCAGGCGGTCGATGTCGCCGGCTCCGAAGGTCACCAGTATGTCGGTGTCCCGTGAGGCAATCTCCTCCAGAACCTCCTTCTTCTGGATTATCCGCTTGTCCTTCAGTGTACAATGCTCGTAGATGAGGCTGGAGGACACTCCGGGCAGGGGCTCCTCCCGGGCGGGGTATATGGGCAGCAGCAGCAGTGAGTCCAGCAGGCTCAGGCTCTCTCCGAACTCCCGGTGGAAATCCCGGGTGCGGGTAAAGAGGTGAGGCTGGAAGATGCCGCAGATCTTCCTTCCGGGCCATACCTGGCGGATGGAGGCAATGGTGGCGGCCAGTTCGGCGGGATGATGGGCGTAGTCGTCGATGTAGGTGTGTCCGGGTGTGTTGAGGCGGATGTCGAAGCGGCGGGCCACTCCCCGGAAGGACGCTATGCCCTCCCTGACTCCCTCCGCCGGAGTCCCGTGCAGCAGGGCCAGGGCGGCCGCGGCCGTCGCATTCTCTATGTAGACTTTTCCAGGCACTCCTGCCTGGCAGCGCTCGATCCTTCCCTCTGGGGTGTTGAGGGTAAAATACATTTTCCCTTGTCCGTCGGAGACAATGTCGGAGGCGCTGAAGTCCCCTCCCTCACCGTAGGTCCATATCCGGGCGCGGACGTCCCCGCTGCGGAAATATTCCTCCAGTCCCTTCTTCACCACCAGTGTGTCCGAGCACTGGCGGCCGAACTGGACGAAGGCCCCGCGCAGGTCGTCGATGTCCCGGTAGATGTCCATGTGGTCTGCGTCCATGGCCGTGACTACGGCACCTTCGGGATGCAGCCGCAGGAAGGAGCGGTCGAACTCATCGGCCTCGGCCACCATCACTCCGCTGTCGGAGAGCAGGAGGTTGGAGCCGTAGTTGCGGGATATGCCGCCCAGGAATGCGGTGCAGCCCTCGCCTGAGACGGTGAGGATGTGGGCCAGCATGGTGCTGGTGGAGGTCTTGCCGTGGGTGCCGGCTACCGCCAGGCAGCGGTGTCCGTCGGTGATCTCCTCCAGGGCCTCCGAGCGCTTGACGGTGCGGTAGCCGCGGCTGCGGGCGTATGTCAGCTCTCCCATCTCCGCGGGGACCGCCGGGGTGTAGATGACCAGGGTGTCCTCCGGGGAGGGGGGCAGGAGGGAGGCATTGTCCTCGAAATGAACGGGGATGTCCTCCTCTTCCAGTGCCCGTGTGACGGGAGAGGGAGTGCGGTCGTAGCCGCTGACCCTGCAGCCGGCGTGACGGTACCAGCGGGCGAGGGCGCTCATGCCGATGCCGCCGATACCGATAAGGTAGATGTTATTGTATGTCTTCATGTTTACTCTCGTCTATAAGTTTCAGGACTTCACGCGCAATATCCTCCGCTGCGTGGGGGCGGGCCATTTTCAGAATGTTGTCCTCGAGAACGGAGCGCCGCTCACTGTCTTTCAGGAGTTCCTCAATGGCCGGGAAAAGGTCGGTCGAGGCACGGCTGTCGCAGACTATGGCGGCGGCGTCCACGTCCACCAGGGACATGGCGTTGTGGGTCTGGTGGTCTTCGGCAACATTGGGAGAGGGCACGAAGATGGTGGCCTTGCCTATGGCGCACAGCTCCGAAATGGTACCGGCTCCGGCCCTGGAAACAACTATGTCGGCAGCTGCGAACGCCAGGTCCATCCTGCTGATAAAGTCGCAGTTGCGGATATTGCCCCAGATGTGCACTCCGTTGTTGTTCTGGCTTACCCCTCCGAGCCTGGAGAACATTTCCCGGACCTGTCCTGAGTAGCCCTTGCCGCTCTGCCAGATAATCTGGTAGGGGAAGGCTCCTCCGTTGGTGCGGCAGGCCACTCTCATTACGGAATTGAAGGTGCCGCACCCGCCGCTGCCTCCTACCATCAGGACGGTTGGAAGGGTGGGGTCGAGGCTGAAGAAACGCTGTCCCTCGGCCTTTTCCTCAGGGGTGGACGGCCGCATATTGTCCCGGATGGGATTGCCGGTGAGTATGATTTTGGCGGCAGGGAAGAATCTTTCCATACCTGGATAGGCGGTACATATCTTCCGTGCCCTGCGGCTGAGTATCTTGTTGGTAAGGCCTGCGTAGGAGTTCTGTTCCTGAATCAGGGTGGGGATACCCTTGGAAGCGGCTTTCCACAGCATGGGGGCGCTGGCATACCCTCCCACGCCCACAACCACGTCCGGCTTGAAGCTGCGGATGATCTCTCCGGCCTTGCGCAGGCTCCGTATGACTTTTGCCGGCAGTGCCAGGTTGGATGCTGACAGGTTTCTCTGGAGACCCGCTACGGGCAGGCCGATGATGCGGTATCCGGCCGCGGGGACCCGTTCCATTTCCATCTTGCCTTCGGCTCCCACGAAGAGAATGTCTGCCTCAGGCTCTATTTTCCTGATAGCCTCCGCTATCGAGAGGGCGGGGAAGATGTGGCCTCCCGTACCGCCTCCGCTGATTATGATTCTGTGCTGCATGGTGTTTCCTCCTTTTCGGCTTTAAGTTTCAAGTCTTTGATTTCTATCGTCCGGTTGACGGACAGTATGATGCCGAAGGCGCAGCTCATGATGACCAGGGCCGAGCCTCCGCGGCTGATCATCGGCAGGGTCTGACCGGTGACGGGCAGGATGCCGATGTTGACGAATATATGCAGGAAGGCCTGCATGGTGATCAGGGTGGACAGGCCCAGGACTGTCAGGATCGAGAACTTGCGGGTGCATGCCCGGGCTATCTTCATGCACCGGAAGAAGAACCACAGATAGAGGATGATGACGGCCAGGCCGCCCATCAGGCCGTATTCCTCTATGATGATCGAGTAGATGTAGTCGTCGTAGGCGTTGGGCAGGATGTCGCGCTTGATGCTGTTGCCCGGCCCCCGTCCGAATATTCCTCCCAGCTGTATGGCCTCGCGGGCCTGGTCCGCCTGGAAGGTCTTCTCATTGTATTCCGCCAGCTCCGCCGCACTCATCTCCGCGGTGTCGTCCCCCGAGAAGTGTCTTTCGATACGTTCTCCGAACGTGCTGAAGCGGGAGAATACCTTGCCTCCGCTGATTACGCTGACGGCGAAGGCGACGGCCACCACGCCCACGGCTATGGGAATGGTCCAGAGAATGAACTGTCTGCGGATTCCGGAGCAGATGAGAATCACCAGCGTGAGGGTGCCTATGATCAGGGCGGCGGACATACTGCCCAGCATGGCCAGGGCACAGACCGCCCCGACTGGAATCAGGATTTTCAGAGCGTATTCTTTGAATGTGTCTATGGGCGAGGCTTCAATGATGCGGGCCAGATACAGGACGGTGGCTACCTTCGCTATCTCGGAGGGGTGTATCTGTACTCCCAGGAACGAGAAGCTCCTGAGCTCTCCCAGGCAGATGGGGACTATGAGCAGTATCATCGCGAATCCCATGGCCGCGTATGACAGGAACCGGTACCACTTCAGGGGTATTCTGTAGCATATCAGGAGGATGACGAAGCCGATGATGTAGTAGACGGCCTGGTCCATCAGGTAATTGAAGGGGGTGGTGTCCTTCCGGAAGGCCAGGGAGCTGGTGGCGGAGTACACCACGGCCATGGAGATCATGGCGAAGAACAGTATCAGCAGCCATATCACCCTGTCGCCCCGAAGTCTGACCTTACCCTTGAATATGTCGGTTGTCATCTCCATTGCAGTGTGTTACAGCTCTCTTACAGCGGCCTTGAACTGACGGCCGCGGTCCTCGTAGTTCTTGAACAGGTCGAAGCTCGCGCAGCAGGGCGAGAGCAGTACCACGTCGCCGTCCTCGGCCAGTCCGTAGGCCTTCTGTACGGCTTCGCGTGCGGATGAGGCGTCGGTGACGGTGCTGACTATGGGACCGAAGAAGTCGTGGAGCTTGCGGTTGTCCTTGCCCATGCAGATGAGGGCCTTTACCTTCTCGCGCACCAGCGGCTCTATCTCGGAATAGTCGTTGCCCTTGTCGGTGCCGCCGGCTATCCATATCACGGGCCGGTTCATGCACTCGAGGGCGTACCAGGTGGAGTTGACGTTGGTCGCCTTGGAGTCGTTGATATAGAGTACGCCGCGGACACTCATCACCTTCTCGAGGCGGTGCTCGATATTCTCGAATGTGGCCAGGCTCCGGCGGATAATGTCGTTGGTGATGTTCATTATCTTACCGGTGATGGCCGCGGCCATGGAGTTGTAGATGTTGTGCTTGCCCTTGAGTGAAAGTTCCTCGGTGGGAACGCTCCATTCCTCGCCCTCGTAGCGGACGGTTATTTTCTTATCGTCGGCAAAGGCTCCCTCGGCCACCTCGTGCTTCTCGGAGAAGGGGAGCATCTTGGCCCTGAGCACTATCTCGTTGATGTGTCCGATAGTTACGCTGTCGTCGTCGCAGAAGATGAAGCAGTCCTTCTCCGACATGTTGCGGGTGATGCGGAACTTGGCCCGGACGTAGTTCTGCATCTTGTGGTCGTAGCGGTCCAGATGGTCCGGAGTGATGTTGAGGATAATCGCGATGTCGGCCTTGAAGTCGTACATGCCGTCGAGCTGGAAACTGCTGAGCTCCAGGACGTAGATGTCGAAGTCCTCGGTGGCCACCTGGTATGCGTAGCTCTTGCCGATGTTGCCTCCGAGTCCGACGTTGAGTCCCGCGTTGCGCAGCATGTAGTAGATCAGCGATGTGGTCGTGGTCTTGCCGTTGCTGCCGGTAATGCAGATTTTCTTGGCCCGGTCGTAGCGGCCGGCGAACTCAATCTCCGATATGACGGGAATGCCGGCCTTCCGGGCCTCGCTGACCAGCGGGGCGGTGTCAGGGATGCCGGGGCTCTTGATGATCTCGTCGGCGTTGAGAATTTTCTCCGGGGTATGATGACCTTCCTCGTAGGGAATGCCGTATTTCTCCAATGTGGCCTTGCCTTCGGCCGGGATGCTGCCGTTGTCAGAGAGGAATGTGTCGAAACCCTTGACTTTTGCGAGGACGGCTGCTCCGACTCCGCTCTCGCCGCCTCCCAGTGCTACGATCCGTTTCATGGTGATTAACGTATTTTGAGTGTTATTATTGTCGCTATTGCCAGCAGTATGCTTACTATCCAGAAGCGCATGACGATCTTGGCCTCCGGAATGGCTCTGACGGGCTTGGTGATCAGAGCGGGTACCCCTTCCTTCTGGTAGTGGTGGTGCAGGGGGGCCATCTTGAAGACGCGGCGTCCGGCCCCGTATTTCTTCTTGGTGTACTTGAAGTAGAGCCGCTGGATGATTACCGAGAGGGACTCGGCGAAGAATACTCCGCAGAGAATCGGTATGAGCAGTTCCTTGCGTATGAGGACGGCCACCACTCCTATGATGCCGCCTAGGGCCAGGCTGCCGGTGTCGCCCATGAATACCTGGGCAGGGTAGGAGTTGAACCACAGGAAGCCGAGCAGGGCTCCGACCAGAGCCGAGAGGTAGACCGTTATCTCGCCCGAGTCGGGGATGTACATGATGTTGAGGTAGTCGGCGTAGATCACGTTTCCGGAGAGGTAGGCCAGGACTCCGAGGGCGGCGCCGACTATGGCGGTGATGCCCGCGGCCAGGCCGTCCATTCCGTCAGTGAGGTTGACCGCGTTGGACATGGCCGTGATGATGAAGATGATGACGGCCACGTAGATGACCACCTGCAGCAGTTCCTTGATCTTGCCGCTGCCGGGGGCCAGCCAGGCGTAGTCGAACTCGTTGTTCTTCACGAAGGGGATAGTGGTCAGGGTGCTGACCGTGTCCTCGTGGACGCATATCGTGATGCCTACGGCCAGGGCCAGGATGACCTGTCCCACTATCTTGTACTTGCCGCTCATGCCTTCCTTGTTCTTCCTGAAGACCTTGATGTAGTCATCCGTGAATCCCAGGGCTCCGAGCCATACGAGTGTGATGAGCAGCAGCTGGATGTACATGTTGGTCAGGTCGCCGAAGAGCAGTACGGCTATGAGTATCGAGCCGAGAATCATGACGCCGCCCATGGTGGGGGTGCCCTTCTTGGCCAGCTGCCCTTCCAGACCCAGGTCGCGGATCTCTTCTCCGATCTGCAGTTTCTGAAGTCCGCGGATGACCTTGCCTCCGAAGCAGAGCATCAGGACGATGGCGGTCACGCTGGCCAGGATTGAGCGGACCGAGATGTACTGCAGCAGGCCGGATCCCGGAAAATCGAGGTGCTGGAGATGTTCGAACAGGTGGTATATCATAGCATTATCTCCTTTAATATTTCTTTGTCGTCGAAGTGGGACTTGACTCCGTTCACTATCTGATAGTCCTCATGTCCTTTTCCGGCCACGAGGATGATGGCTCCGTCGGGCGCCGTCATCACGGCAGTGCGTATGGCTTCCCGCCTGTCGGTGATGAACAGGGACTTGGCCATGCCTTCCGCGTCCAGGCCCTGTTTCATGTCCTCGATGATGGCGTTGGGGTCCTCGAAACGGGGGTTGTCCGAGGTGATGACCACGCGGTCGGCGTAACGGGCTCCGATGGCGGCCATCTCCGGGCGCTTGGTGCGGTCGCGGTTGCCTCCGCATCCGAAGACGGCGATCAGCACGGACTTACCGCGGATATCCAGCAGGGTCCTGAGCACATTCTCCAGGGCGTCCGGAGTATGGGCGTAGTCGACTACGGCCGTGATACCGCGTCTGCCCCTGATGTATTCCATCCGCCCGGCTACCGGACCCATAGCGCTGATCTGCCTGAGCACCTCCTCCCTGTCCGCGCCCAGCAATGCGGCGGCGGCGTAGACCGCGCAGATATTGTGGGCGTTGTAGTCCCCGATGAAGCGGGTCCAGACCTCCGTCCCGTCCAGGCTGAGCAGGTAGCCCTCCAGGCTGCGCTCCACTATCCGTACCTTGAATTCGGCCATGCTGCCCTCGCTGTAGCGGTAGACTTTCGCGGCTGTATTCTGCACCATGATCTGTGCATTGCGGTCGTCGGAGTTGATAAGGGCGAAGGCATTGCTGTCCAGGGAGTCGAACAGCAGTTTCTTGCAGCGGATGTATTCCTGAAATGTCTTGTGGTAGTCGAGGTGGTCGTGTGTTATGTTCGTGAAGACGGCGCCGCGGAAGTTCAGGCCCTTGACCCGGCCCTGGTGAAGGGCGTGGGAGCTCACCTCCATGAAGCAGTACTGACAGCCCCTGTCCACCATCATGCGCATCAGCCGGTTGAGGGTGATGGGGTCCTGGGTGGTGTTGGTGGTTTCGAAGCGCTCTCCGCAGATGTAGTTGGCAATGGTGGAGAGCAGTCCGCAGCAGTAGCCAAGTCCTGTGAAAAGCCGGTAGAGGAGGGTTGCGATGGTGGTCTTTCCGTTGGTGCCTGTCACCCCCACCAGGTGCATCCCGCGGCTGGGGTGGGAGAAGAAGTTTCCGGCGATGTCAGGAGTTGCGTTCCTGGAGTCCTTCACCCTTACTGCGGTCATGCCTCTTCCGAGGATTTCCCTGAGGGCCTCCGGCTTCTGATAGATTACGGCGGCGGCTCCTGCATCTGCCGCTTTGGCGATATAATCGTGGCCGTCGCTGTCGAAGCCCGGGATGGCGACGAACAGGCAGCCGGGGCGGCATTGCCTGGAATCGGAGGTGATGTCGGTAATCTCCGTCTCCAGCGGCCCGTCCGCTCTTTCGATATCTATACCTTTTATTATATAGTCAAGTCTCATGTCCTGTATTTTATTCCAATATCAGTGTTATCTTCTGTCCCTGCCCCAGAGCTGTCCCGGCCGCCGGAGTCTGGGACGCTACCCGTCCTGAACCTTTGAAAGTCACCTTATAACCTTCATTTTCCAGCAGGTAGAGCGCATCCTTCAGTCCCATGTCCGAGACATCCGGGACCACTCCCTTCTCTATCTCCAGGCCGGTGACCACCGGGAGCTCGCCGTTACGGCCTCCATCGATTCTCACCCAGCCCCTGTTCTTGAGGTAGGGCCTGGAGCTCATGGGCATATAGTCCACCGGCATGCCGCTGCTTCCGGCCAGCCCCGCGGCGAAGGAGGGGTTGTCGGGAGGAGTCATCCCGGCGGCATAGACGGGAGGATTCCATTCGGGGTGGGATGTGTATATCTTGTCGGCTATTCGCTTGAAGACGGGGGCTGCCCAGGTGGCTCCGTAGAAATTGCCCTTGGTTTTGCCGGTGTACAGGACTACTATGCAGGAATATTTCGGACTGTCGGAAGGAAAGTATCCTGCAAACGATGCTTGATAGTGCCTGTAGCCTTGGTCATCCTCATAGCTTCCGTTCACCAGTACGCGGGCCGTGCCGGTCTTTCCGGATATCTTGTAGCGGGGGTCGTCGCAGACCTTGGCCGTGCCGTTTTCCACCACACCGCGCAGAGCCTTGCGTACCTCGGCAAGAGTGCTCCTGGAGCAGATGGAACCGCTCACGACAGAGGCCCCGAACTTCTCCACGGGGATACCATCTCTCTCGAAATCCTCGATGAAGTAGGGACGCATCATCTTGCCTCCGTTGGCTACCGCGTTGTAGAACGTGAGAATGTGCATGGGTGTCAGGCTGAGGGCATATCCATAGCCCAGGCTGGCCAGGGAGGAAGTAGACCAGTTCGCATCCTCTGGACTCAGAATGTAAGCGTAGCCCTCTCCGTCTATGTCCAGGTTGAGTTTTTCTACCAGCTTCATGTTGTGAAGACGGGAGATATAAGCCGAAGGGTCGTCTCCGTAGGATTCGGTGATCATCTTCGCGAAAGCGATGTTTGAGGATTTCTCGAATGCCTCCTGGGCTGTCATCTTGCCGTAGCCGCCGCGGTGGGTGTCGGTGATTCTGATGCCGCCGTAGCGCCATTCGCCATCGCCTCCGTCAACTTCGGTGCTCAGGGTGATGTGCCCGTCCTCGATCATGGCTATCAGGGCTGCCAGCTTGAGGGTGGAGCCCGGTTCAGTTGCGTGTGAGATTGCGTAGTTGTAGGATTCGTCGAAAGAACCGTCCTTCCGCTTGTACATATTTGCTATGCCGCGTACAGCACCGGTAGCAACGTCCATTACTACGGCAGTGCCTCCTTCAAAGACATCGCTCATGGCCAGTTGGTTGCGTAACTCTGTCTCTGCCGCTTCCTGAATACGGACGTCTATGGTCGTGCGTATGTCCACACCGTCCACAGCCGGAGTTGACGGGGCTCCGTTGACGGGAATCCACTCTCCTCCGAGTGCCCTGTGGACTGTCTGCTCGCCTTTTTCTCCCCGAAGTCTGTAGTCGTAGGTGTATTCGATTCCGGTTCCTTCGCCGACAGCATTGACTGACCCGATGGTCCTGTTGGCCAGAGTACCGTAGGGGTGGTTGCGCTCGCTGTCCTTGATTACTATGAGGCCTCCTTCGAACTGGCCCAGCCTGAATATGGGCAGGCTTTCTATCTCCGTCAGTTCACCGTAGTCTACGGTCCTTCGGCCGATCTGCTTGTATCGGTTGCCGCTGCGGCGGGCGTCTGAGAGTTCCTTGCGCCAGGCTGAGGCTGACTTGTTCCTGAAGATGCCGGCCAGTCCTTCGGCCAGAGAGTCCAGTCCGCGGCTCCAGGTAGAGTCTGCCACTACCTTTGAGTCCCACCTGAGTTCGTATACGGGAATGGAAACGGACAGGGGTCTCCCGTCCCATGACAGGATGCTGCCCCTTGCCGGTTCGAGTACCTGGGTCTTGTAGATGTCGTCGGCAGTTATCCTGTCCTTGGTCAGGAACTGTTCCTTGATAATGCCCAGGACTGCGATGGCTCCCATCGTCAGGAAAAAGAGGTAGACGAAGAAGAATTTTACGAATATCCTGTTAGTTCCTTTGTCCTCCATATCAGTCCTCCTCCAGTTTTACTCTGACGGGCGGGGTACGGGGGTCTGTCAGATTCAGTGAGTTGTCTTTCAGAAGCTGCTCAATCTCACCTCTCTTGCCGGTGTATAGCAGTCTGGTGTATTTCCCCATGTATTCGGAACGGAGATTGCGGAGTGTCTCTTCATTCTGAATCATTCTCTGCATGGTGTTGCGTATCCCGAAATGGATGCTGATGTAAAGTATGACCAGCGCAAAAATATACAGTATGAATCTCCAGTGCCTGATGAAACTGCCTTTGGCCAGAATCTGTCCTCCCAGAATGTTCTCGATTATGTGCTTCTTCATGACTCCGTCCTCCGTGCGGCCCTGAGCTTGGCGCTGCGTGCCCTGGTGTTCTGCGAGATCTCGGCTTCGGAAGGGAGGACGGGCTTCCGGGTGATCACGGAGAACGGGGCGGGTCTGCGGCCGTAGATGTCGGTTTCCTGGCGGCCGGAGATGTTCCCGCAGCGGAAAAAATTCTTGACCATGCGGTCTTCGAGGGAGTGATAGGTGATAATGGCGGCAATGCCTCCGGGCCTGAGGCTCCTGGCGATGCCGCTGAGCAGATGCTCGAGGCTGCGCATCTCTCCGTTGACCTCTATCCTCAGGGCCTGGTATATCCTGGCGAGGGTCTTGTGCGGGGCTACGGGAGGGAGAATGCTCTGGACGGCGGCATTCAGGTCGGCGGTGGTGCGGAGCGCGCCTTTCTGGCGGGCGGCGCAGATCAGTGCGGCTGTCCTGCGGCTGTTGTCCACCTCTCCGTAGATGTGGAGAATGTCGGCGAGGCGATCCTGGTCACAGGTGTTCAGCAGGTCGGCGGCGCTCTCTCCCGCGGAGGTGTTCATCCTCATGTCCAGAGGGGCGTCGAACCGGAAGGAGAATCCCCGTTCCGGAGTGTCGAACTGATGGGAGGAAACTCCCAGGTCGGCCAGGATGCCGTCCACCGCGCGGTCGTGTCCCAGGCGGCGGATGTGGTTGTGGATGAAGCGGAAGTTGGTCCTGAGGGCTGTGACGCGGCTGTCATCCGGAGCGTTGGATATCGCATCGGGGTCCATGTCCAGGCAGATGAGCCTGCCCTCGGGTCCCAGGCGGGACAGGATGGCACGGCTGTGCCCCCCTCCGCCCAGAGTCGCGTCTACATAGACGCCGCGGGGGTTCACCTCGAGAATGTCCACACTCTCCCGGAGCATAACCGGTATGTGATATGTTGTGTCGCTCATTATTTCCTGACGTGGCTCCTTATCCCAGTATTTCCTCTGCCAGCGCCGTGAATTCCTCGTCCGGCATGGCTGATGCCTCGTATTTGTCACGGGCCCAGAGTTCTATCTTATGGTCGTTGCCGGCGAAGACCACTTCCTTCTCCACTCCTATGCTGTCGAGAAGATGGCGGGGAATGGAGATGCGGCCCAGCTTGCCGTCCGGCTCCACCATTGCGCGACCGCTCATGTAGCCTCTCCAGAGGGCTGCGTGATTGCGGTTGAAGAAATTGAGTCTGGACTTTATTTCCTCGGACTCGCGCTCCCATTCCTGGTAGGTGTAAATATCGAGGCAGGGGGCGAAGAGATTCTTCTTCACCACCAGGCGCAACGGCTGAGTGTTGTCCATGAGGGACTTGAAGGCTGACGGAAATACCAGTCGGCCTTTGTCGTCGGTCTTTGCCCTATATTCTCCTACAAACTTTGTCATGGGTGCAAAATTAGCAAAAGATTTTACATATTTTTCCACTTTATTACAATTTTTTCCACAATTTGAAAATATTTTCTAATTTTGTTACATGAAACTTCGCGAAATCAAGGATAAATTGTTGAATGACAGGCTGTATCAAGGTGCAATCTACGGTGTCTTGGGCACCCTGGCCGTCGAATTCGTAATACTGTTGATAATCTTTGTGTTCCGGGCATTGCCCGATTCCTGGGAGAGAGAGCTGCGGAAGGAGGAACGGCAGGAACTACGGCAGGAGCGCCGTAAGGCCAGGGAGCAGGATGCCGGGAAGTCGCGGAAAACAGCTGAGGTTCAGCTCCCGGCCGCGGAAAACCCCGCCGTCGGTACGGCAGCGGCTCCGGCGGATTCGGTTCAGGAAATCTATGAGTACAATATCCCCATCTCCCGTTACCGCAAGGTGGAGGGCTCTATCCGCCGCGGTGAGTTCTTCTCCACTCTGATGACACGCCTGGGAGCATCCCAGAACGATATCTACGCCCTGGATGCCAAGTCCAAGGGAGTCTTCGACATGCGTCAGATCAAGGTGGGCTACCACTACCATGCCTACTACGCTCCGGGTGAGCCGGATACGCTGGCGTATGTGGTCTACGAGAAGGACAATGCGTCCTATGTGGTATTCTCTCTGCGGGACTCCCTTTCGGTGCAGGTGTTTGAGAAGGATATCTCAAAGGTGGTGGACTATGTCGAGGTGGAGATACAGTACTCCTTGTGGCAGGATATCATTGACGCCGGAGCTCCGGCCCTGCTGGCTGTCTCCCTGGCGGACATCTACGCCTGGAGCATCGACTTCTTCGGCCTGCAGAAGGGTGACTCCTTCAAGGCCGTGTATGAGAAGACCATGTGCGACGGAGAGATACTGGATGTGGAGCGGGTGCTCTATGCCGAGTTCCGGCACGGAGGGGATTCCTTCAAGGCCTACTGGTTTGACAACGGCACCGGAAACTATTACTGGAACGAGAAGGGAGAGAGCATGCGCAAGGCCTTCCTCCGCGCTCCTCTCAGCTATACCCGCATCAGCTCCGGCTTCACCTACAGCCGCAGGCATCCCATTACACGTAAGGTCCGTCCGCATACCGGCATAGACTATGCGGCCCCCACAGGTACCGAGGTCATGAGCATAGGAGACGGAGTGGTGGTCTACAAGGGATACAAGAGGGCTGAGGGCAATATGGTGAAAATCAAGCACAACTCAGTATACACCTCGGCCTATCTGCATCTGTCCCGCTACGGCAAGGGACTGAATGTCGGAGACCGCGTCCGTCAGGGCCAGGTCATCGGCTATGTGGGCAGTACCGGCTATTCCACCGGCCCGCATCTGGATTTCCGTATCTGGAAGAACGGTACTCCCATCAACCCGCTCAAGATGGAATCACCTCCGGCAGAACCTCTGGCTGAGGCCGACATGCCCGCCTTCAAGGAGTCCATGAGAGAGTCCGAGCGTGCTGCCGCCCGCTTCCTGGCCCGCGAGGCTGTCCGCGAGGCCGCATCCCGCCTGACGCAAAACGGTACCCTGCGCTGAGCGCTTTTCAAGACACATGTCCAGGAGGCCGTGGCAGGGATAAAAATTTTTGCTATATTTGCGCACTATTTTTTCAGATTTATGGCAACAACAGCAGATTTCAAGAACGGACTGTATTTCAACTATGAAGGAAAACCAGTATCTATCATTTGGTTTCAGCATGTAAAACCCGGTAAAGGCCCCGCCTTCGTGAAGACCAAGCTCCGCAACCTGGAGAACGGCAAGATTCTCGACAGGACCTTCACAGCCGGTGAGAAGATCGAGCCCATCAACGTGGAGCGCAGGCCCTACACCTATCTGTACAAGGACGATATGGGCTTCAACTTCATGCACACAGAGACCTACGAGCAGGTCAGCATCCCCGAGGAGATGGTGGAGAACGCAGACCTGATGAAGGAGGGACAGTATGTGGAGATGATGTTCCTCGCCGACGAGGAGAAGTGCCTCACATGCGAGCTTCCCACCTACGTGGAACTGGAAGTTACCTATACCGAGCCTGCCGTCAAGGGTGACACTGCATCGAGCAACGCCCTCAAGGCCGCTACACTGGAGACCGGCGCCGAGATCATGGTGCCCCTGTTCATCAACCAGGGCGACAAGATCCGCGTAAACACAGTGGACCGCAGCTACGGCGAGCGCGTGAAAGAGTAAAAACAGTAAGTGACAGCGTACTGAAACTAACCTAGGAAAAGACTGTCAAATTCGGGTCTCCGGCGCGATGTCGGTCAGACCCTTTTTTGTGGATTACGGCGAGACCGTCGCGGACCGGAATTACGGCCGTCTCCACCCTGAGGTCCGCCGAGACAGTATGGTTGAAGTCCAGGATGGCGCTCGTCTGACGGTCCGCAGGAGGGGCGTCCAGAGTCGTTTTACCGCTCCACAGCACGTTGTCGGCCAGGATATAGCCGCCGGGCCGCACCTTGTCGAAGACCATGTCATAGAACTTGTGGTACAGCCTCTTGTCCGCATCGATGTACACTATGTCGTAGGGTCCCGGAAGAGTGGGAATGATGTTCAGCGCGTCCCCGGAATGACAGCGTATGCTGCCGTCTGAAAGCATTCCGGCCATCCCGAACGCACGGGTGAAGATATCGGTCATCTCGTCGTCCTTCTCTATGGTGTCCACAATGCCGTTCTCCTGCAGTCCGCGGGCGAGACAAAGAGTCGCATATCCGGTAAAAGTGCCTATCTCGAGTACGGCACGCGGTCTGAGCATCAGCGAGAATGCCTGGAGAAACTCCCCCTGCACACCGTCAGAGAGCATCCTGTAGGACTTGGTTCTCAGATGAGTCTCCCTCTCGATGAAGGCCAGGGCGTCTTTGAGTTTGCTTATATCCATGACAGATTATGCGTAGATGAGTCTGGACATGGCCGTAGGGTCGAACACTTCGGCAGCCACTCTCCGCAGGTCCTCCGCGGTCACGGCCTCCACGAGTGCCGCAGATTCGCTGTTGCTTATCACCCGGCCGTAGGTCATAAGGCTCTTGCCCATGGACAGCACCTGGGCTTCCCCGTTGTCGGAGGCGATGGCCATCTGCCCCAGCAGCTGCTTTTTAGCCCAGCTGAGGGCGCGGGTCGAGAGCAGATCCTCTCTCAGAGAGGTCAGCACGCGGTCAGTCAGGGCGAGGCAGCGGTCGAGGTTGGAACGGTCGCAGCCGAAATAGATGGTGGCGATGCCGGCGTCAGAGTAGACACCGTAGGATGCGTCCACACTGTATACCAGACCGTAGCGCTCGCGGAGCAGCAGGTTGAGCCTGGAGTTGGCCACCGGACCTCCCAGGATGTTGATCAGCAGGCTCAGGGGGATGCGGCGGCTGTCGTAGGCTGAGTAGGCCCTGGCGCCGATGATACAGTGCGTCTGATGATTGCGCCGGTTGACGGTGCGCTCGAAGGGAGGATTGACCCTGAGTACTTCCGGTACCTCGGCAGGGACTTCCTGAGAGCTGCCGGCCTGAGCCAGTACGGCATCCTCCTGCCACGAGTATTTCCCCAATGCCCTCTCCACCATCTCCCGCACTCTGCCTTCCTCCATGTCCGCCACTGCCGTGAAATACATATTTTCTTCCCGGAACATTTTCCGATAATAATCCGAAACCACCTCCCGGTCCGCCTTGCGCAGATATTTTGCCTTGCCCAGGACAGGCATGGACAGAGGAGTCCCCTCGAAGATTATCTCCTCGAAGTCGTCGTAAATCTGCTCGGAGGGAGAGTCCCTATAGGTATTGATCTCCTCCAGCACCACGCTCCGTTCCTTGTCTATTTCCTTCTCCGGGAATATACATCTGAAGGCTATGTCCATCAGCAGGTCCACTGCGCGGCGCAGATCCTCCTTGAGGACAGTGGCGTGGATGACCGTCTCCTCCTTGGTGGTGTATGCGTTGAGTTCCCCTCCGAGTTTCTCGATGTAGGAATTGACAGTGCCGGCGCTGCGGGTCTCAGTGCCCTTGAACAGCAGGTGCTCGGTAAAATGGGCAAGTCCTCCCCTCCCGGCATCCTCATATCTGGTGCCGGTCCTGACGTGCAGGGCGCAGTAGGCTACAGGGGAGAGGCTGCGCTTGAAGGCAAATCTCATTATTTTTCTCTCTTCTCTCCCGCGGCCTTGACAGGCTTAAAATCTGGGGTAATCAGTTTTGATATACGCTTCAGGTCGGCTTTCAGAAAACCGGGACCTTTCTTAGCGGAGAGTTTATGGCGTTTCCAATAGAGGAGCTCGTAGGTATCGGCGCTGATGATCATCTTGTAGCAATAGGCTCTGCCGTATATCTCGGAAGGTGCTACGACCAGGGACACCAGAGTATGAGGAGTGCTGTTGGACAAAGCCTGATCGATATCATCCTGGCTTACCTCCTCCGCCCGTCCGCGGAACATCCGCTCGAACTCCTGCATGGCCGGATGGTACACCAGGTCTCCTTTGCGGAAAAGTACTTTGGTATTGCGGTTCTTTTCGAACACTCCGGTCTGCACCACACCCCGCTTTGACGGGTAGATGCGTCCGTCGACTATCTTCTGCAGGTAATTCTGTATGATGTTCATGTAGGCAGGCAGATAGGAGTAAATGCGGTCACTGTTGTCATCTGCGGGGAAAAGGGGAAGGGATATGAGCTCGGGCATCGCGGAGATATTGTCGGCGGCCTTCTCATTGCCTTTGAGATAGCAGACGAACTCCATGGCGGGGTCGTTCTCACTGCGGTGCATCTTGTCCAGACGCATCAGGAAATAGTAGTTGGTATCTGTCTTGATGCGGTCAAACTCCTCGTAGTCGCAGAACTCGAAGGGAGAGATGTTCCAGCTCTCTTCCACCGCATTCTTGAATATCAGGTCGGTCATGGAGTTGTCACCGGCGATGACTACCTTGGTCATACGGGCCGGAAGGTCACGGTAATATTCTCTGCCTGATTCGACTTTCTGCTCCTCAAACTGTTTGATTTCCATGTCGGGACGGCCTTCCTGAGCCGCCAGATTCAGGGCCGCCAGCAGGGGCAGCAGGATGGCAAATACTTTTTTCATTTTCAGTCTTCTTTAAATTTCTGCAAAAGTAGATAAAATATGTGTATTTTTGTACTATGACTTCACCTGTTATCATAGCCATCGACGGTTACTCTTCCACCGGCAAGAGCACATTCGCCAAAGCTATTGCGAAAGAGCTGGGCTACATCTACATAGATACCGGAGCCATGTACCGTGCCGTTACACTTTTCGCTCTTAGGAATGGTTTTGTATCCAAAAATAATACCATAGATACGGAAGCCCTCCGGAAAATGCTTTTCTCCGGAGAACATCCGGTGGTAATAAGTTTCAGGACGACAGGCCCCGACGGAGCCAGCGAGACTTGGCTGAACGGGGAGAATGTTGAGAGGGACATCCGCACCATAGAGATTTCCAGGGTGGTGAGCCATATCGCGGCCGTGCCGATGGTAAGGGAATTCGTGGACAGGAGCCTGCATGAGATAGGCTCCGGCAAGGGCGTCGTGATGGACGGACGGGATATCGGAACGGCTGTTTTCCCCGATGCGGAGATCAAGATATTCATGACGGCCAGGCCGGAAGTGAGGGCCCGGAGGCGGTACGAGGAGATGCGCTCCAAGGGTCAGGAGACTCCATACGAGGAGGTTCTTGGCAATATCCGGGAGCGGGACTATATCGACGAACACCGGAAGACGGCCCCTCTGTCCCGTGCTGCGGATGCGGAACTGCTGGACAACAGCGACATGACCGTCGAGGAGCAGATTCAGTGGTTCAAGGACCTGTTAAAGCGGAGACATCTATGCGGATTCTGATAGACAAGGGTTCCGGCTGCTGCAACGGAGTCGGCCGGGCTATTTCCACCGCCGAACAGTATCTGAGCGGTCATGACCGGCTTTATTCCCTGGGGGCAATAGTCCACAATGACGCGGAGATCCAGCGCCTGGCCGGCCTGGGCCTGCACACCGTGGGATACTCCGACCTGTCCTCTCTTCGCGGGTCGACAGTGCTCATCCGGGCCCACGGAGAGCCGCCGTCCACCTATGCCCTGGCCCGTGAAGCCGGAGTGTCACTCATAGACTGCACCTGCCCGGTGGTGCTGGCCCTGCAGAAAAAGATTGCCTCAAAATATGCGGAACTCTCCTCCCGCGGCGGCCGGGTGCTGATCTTCGGAAAACGCGGCCATGCCGAGGTCAACGGCCTGGTCGGACAGACTGACGGCCATGCTGTGGTGGTGGAGAATATGGACGACCTCGAGTCACGGCTCTGTTCCGGTGCCGTAGACCCGTCCCGTCCTCTGGCACTCTTCTCCCAGACGACAAAGGATCCCGAGGAGTTCGCCGCTCTTGCCGCACGACTGCGCGAAGCCGCTTCAGCCGCCGGTAATGCGGACGTCGAGGTGTTCGACACCATCTGCCGCCATGTCTCTTCGCGCCACAAGGCCCTCCGCGATTTTGCGGCCTCCTGCTCGGTCATCATCTTCGTATGCGGCCGTGAAAGCTCCAACGGCAAGGTCCTCTTCGAACTCTGCCGGTCAGTCAATCCCCGTTCCTACAAAGTCGAGGGAGCCGAAGAGATCCCGGCCGGCATCTTCCGCCCGGACGATACCGTCGGCATCTGCGGCGCTACCTCCACCACCCGGTGGCAGCTCGAGAAGGTCGCAGCCGCTCTGTCTTCCCTATAGAAAATAGTTTCTTAGTCGCGGGGTCTGAGCACCGCTTTCCGCAGCTCAAAGTTCTGTCCGAGGTATTTCTTGCGGACTTCGGGGTTGTTGGCGAGTTCCTCGGCGGTACCGCTCTCTAGGATGCTGCCCTCGTAGAGGAGGTAGGCGCGGTCGGTGATGGCCAGGGTCTCGTGTACGTTGTGGTCGGTGATGATTATGCCTATATTCTTGGTCTTGAGCTTGGCGATGATGTGCTGGATGTCCTCGACCGCTATCGGGTCTACACCCGCGAAAGGCTCGTCCAGGAGGATGAACTTGGGGTCGATGGCCAGGGCCCGGGCTATCTCGCAGCGGCGGCGCTCGCCTCCGGAGAGCTGGATACCGTAGCTCTTGCGTACCTTGGCGAGACCGAACTCATCGATCAGGGACTCCAGGCGGTCGCGTCTCTCCTTCTTGGTGAACTTGGAAAATTCCATGACGGACATGATGTTGTTCTCGACTGACATCTTGCGGAAGACTGAGGCCTCCTGGGCCAGGTAGCCGAGGCCCTTCTGGGCGCGGCGGTACATCGGCAGGTCGGTGATCTCCTCGTCGTCCAGGAAGATGTGTCCGTCGTTGGGCTTGATAAGGCCGGTGATCATGTAGAAGCTCGTGGTCTTGCCGGCTCCGTTGGGCCCGAGCAGACCCACTATCTCGCCCTGCTCGACGTTGATGGATACGCCTTTTACGACTGTGCGGGCTCCGTATTTCTTTACCAGGTTCTCGCTGTAGAGTTTCATCGTCGGTGTGATTGTGTTATTTTACATCCAGTTCCAGGTCCCTGACCAGTTCGTTCAGCTCCGGCTGCTTGGCTACCAGGAACTTGGCCTTGTCCGTCGGCATATAGGGCGTGGATTCCTTATGCTGTCCGGCGGGGGATTCGTAGATCTGGACGTTTATTTTTACTTTGTTGTTTCTAAGTTCCTTGCGCAGTGCCGCCTCCATCCTGGAGAGGGCTTTCTCCCGTATCCATTCCTGCTGGGCGCTGTTGCTCACGAAGAATGTCAGTACGGCGGTCTCAATATCTATGCCGGGACTGTGGTGGAGCATGGCGGTGGCCAGGGAACTGCGGCCCGAGGACTTCTCCCGGTCTGCCAGGGTCTGCCAGGCGTTCATCATGGACTCGAAGGTCAGGGGCTCGTCGGTCAGGGCGGCTGCATCTGTGGCTGTTCCTGTAGTGCTCTGCTGCTCTGCCTGGGAAATCAGGTTCTTGAGGGACAATCCCGGGAGTTTCGCGGCGGGGCGGGGCCGGGCCGGCTGCTTCGGGGCTTCGGCGGGTGCCGGCTCAGGAGCCGGTGCGGGGGCTGTGGGGGCTGCCGGCGTTGTGGGTACGGGTGCTGCGGGCTCCGGTTTCGGAGGCCGTTCCGCCGGTACCGCTGCCGTGGTTGCCGCGGCTGCCTTCTCCGCCAGCCGCATCAGGGCGAACTCGATGAGCAGCCGCTGGTTGCCGCTCTGACGGTAGGACGCCTCGCATGACATTGTAATATTGAGCGAGGAGAAAATGAACTGGACGGAGCACCTCGCCGCCTGTTCCCGGTACCGCTCGATGAGCGAGGGAGGCAGCGACAGCAGGGCCGAGCCGTGGGAGTTCTTGCATACCAGCAGATCCCGGAGGTGGGAGCTCAGGCCCGATACGAAGTAGAGGGCATTGAACCCCTTTGAGAGGATCTCGTCCAGGAGCATGAGGGAGGAGGTGTAGTCCCCCGAGAGCGAATTATCTATTATTTTGAAATAATACTCGTAGTCCAGGACGTTGAGGTCGCGGATGACGTCCTCGTAGCGGACTTCCTTCCCGCAGAAGGCCACTATCTGGTCAAATATCGTGAGGGCGTCCCTCATGGCCCCGTCGGCCTTGACCGCGATGACGTGCAGGCTCTCGCTGTCGATGGTGATGCCCTCCTTCGAGGCTATGCTCTCGAGGTTGCGCACGATGTCGGGGACGCTGATGCGGTTGAAATCGAAGGTCTGGCAGCGGGAGAGGATGGTCGGAAGGATCTTGTGCTTCTCGGTGGTGGCCAGGATGAAGATGGCGTGGGCGGGCGGCTCCTCAAGGGTCTTGAGGAAAGCGTTGAAGGCCGCGGACGAGAGCATGTGCACCTCGTCGATGATGTAGACGCTGTACTTGCCGACCTGGGGCGGGATGCGGACCATGTCGGTGAGGTTGCGGATGTCGTCCACCGAGTTGTTGGAGGCCGCGTCGAGCTCATGGATGCAGTAGGAGCGGCCCTCGGCGAAGGACAGGCAGGACTCGCATTTGCCGCAGGGCTCCATGTCGGGGCCCGGGTTGAGGCAGTTGATGGACTTGGCGAATATCCTTGCCGTGGTGGTCTTGCCCACTCCGCGCGGTCCGCAGAAAAGGTAGGCGTGAGCGAGCTGCCCCCTGATGATGGAGTTCTTCAGGGTCCTGGCTATGTTCTCCTGGCCGATGAGCGACTCGAAAGTGTCTGGCCTGTATTTCCTGGCTGATACTATAAACTGTTCCATAACTCGAATAACTGCCAAAGATACGGAAACTGCCGGAATTCCGGCATTAAAGTTGTATATTTGTCGGATTGAAAATCAGAAATGCAATGAAAGTACTTATCATAGATGACGAGCGGAGCATCCGCAACACTCTTAAGGAGATTCTCGAGTTCGAAGGACATCAGATAACGCTGGCCGAGGACGGGGCGGCAGGGCTGGAGGCAGCGGCGGCCGGAAGTTTCGACGTGATATTCTGCGACATAAAGATGCCGGGGATGGACGGAGTGGAGGTGCTGGACAAGCTCGCAGAGAGCGGCAACGAGACTCCGGTCGTGATGATATCGGGCCACGGCTCAATAGATACGGCGGTGGAGTGCATCAAGAAGGGTGCGTTCGACTTCATCCAGAAGCCGCTGGACCTGAATAGGATACTGATTACTCTGAAAAATGCTACGGACAAGGGCTCCCTCGTCCGCGAGACCAAGATCCTCAAGAAGAAGGTCGGCGGGGTGCAGGAGATTATCGGTGAGTCGCCGGCCATCGTCCGCATCAAGAACATGATCGACCGCGTGGCCCCTACCGACGCCAGGGTGCTCATCACAGGCTCCAACGGTACCGGTAAGGAGTTGGTGGCCAGGTGGCTGCACGAGAAGAGCGACAGGGCTTCGATGCCTTTCATCGAGGTCAACTGCGCGGCCATCCCCAGCGAGCTGATAGAGAGCGAGCTCTTCGGTCACGAGAAGGGTGCCTTTACCGGGGCGCAGAAACAGCACAAAGGCAAGTTCGAGCAGGCCGACGGCGGCACTCTCTTCCTTGACGAGATAGGCGACATGTCCCTCGCGGCCCAGGCCAAGGTCCTCCGCGTACTGCAGGAGAACAAGCTGACCAAGGTCGGCGGTGACAAGGACATCACCGTCAATGTCAGGGTTGTGGCCGCCACCAATAAGAATCTGAAGGAGGAGATAGAGAAGGGCAACTTCCGCGAGGACCTCTACCACCGTATCAGCGTCATCGTCATCCGCGTGCCGTCACTGGCCGAGAGACGGGAGGACATTCCGATGCTTATCGACCATTTCATCAAGCAGATATGCCAGGAGTCCGGAAAACCGGTCAAGGAGATAGACGCCGACGCTGTCGAGGAACTGTGCAACCACGCCTGGAGCGGCAACATCCGTGAGCTGCGCAACGTCGTGGAGCGTCTGCTGATACTCTCCAACGCCCGCATCACCAAGGACGACGTGATGATGTTCGCCCTGCCCAATTAAGTGTAGTCCTCTGATACTTCGGTGTACATCGGGAGGATGACGGTGAAGTCCGCGCCGCCGAGTTCCTCCGACGGGGTGTAGTAGATGTCGCCGTGGCTCTGGGTGACGATATTCTTACAGATGGCCAGTCCCAGGCCTGAACCGCGGGTCTTGGTTGTGAAATTGGGGCGGAAGAGCTTTTCAAGGTTCTCTTCGGAGACGCCGCCGCCGTTGTCCTCAATATCGGCCCTGTAGAATCCGGGTGTCATCCTCAGGGTAACGATAATCTCTCCGCGTTCCTGGTTCTCGACTGCCTGGATGGCGTTTGTTATCAGATTGACGAAAGCCCTTGTTATCTGGCTCTTTCGTGCGAGGATCACGGCTTTGTCAAGTGTGCAGCGGAATGTCATGCCGATATGGTCGTAATTGTCGAAAAGGATTCTCTGCTCCGATAGGATTTCGACCAGATCCACCTCCGACACTTCCTCATTGTAGAATTTTGCGAAACTGGAGAACTCACTGGCCGTGTTGGACAGGATATCGATCTGCTCTATGAGCGAGGATGCGAGAGCATCGAAACGGTCCTGCCAGCCGGGGATATCCTGCTTCTTGAGGCGGATAAGATGCTGGATGCTGAGCTTCATGGGGGTCAGCGGGTTCTTGATCTCGTGGGCGATCTGGCGGGCCATCTCCCTCCATGCCTGTTCTCTCTCGCTCTGGGCCAGTTCCTTGGCGCTGCGGTCCAGGTCGTCGATCATCTGATTGTAGGTCCGTACAAGCAGACCGAGCTCGTCATCTGCCTTGTAATTGATGTGTCCCAGCCTGTGCGTGATGTCCATGGCCTGCATGTTGCGGCTGATTTCCCTAAGAGGCTTGGTTATGGAGTTGGACATGGTGATGCCGACGAAAAGGGCTATGATGATGAGTATCAGGTAGAGGTTGACGATGGCGGCGATAATCGGAGTCGCATCGTACTCGAAGTTGGTGTCGTTGATGAAGAAGGGGATATTGGCGATGGCCAGCAGGACGCCCTTCTCATTGTACAGGGGAGTATAGAGCGAGTGGTAGGACAGGGTGGAGATGTGTTCCTCCAGAATGACCTGCATGCGCTTCTTGTAGACCAGGTCACAGTATGCGTCGGGGTTCATCCTGGCGCTTGCAAGATACTCGTTGAACACTTCCGGCTTGGTAGTCCGGATAAGCCGTCCATCGGGGTCGAACAGGTTGATGTCCACCTGTGAGTTCTGAGCCACGATGTTCATGGCGTTGAAGACTTCCGCTGTGTTAAGCTCATCGTAGTTCTCGGTGGTGCGTATCATCTTGGTCAGAGTGCCCTGGACAGAGAGCATGGTTTCCTCCATCATCATGTTGTTGTTGCCGTTGATGTAGCCGATGATGATGACTACGCTGCCGATGGCCATGATTATCAGCGCGCCTACCATGGATGCGGTAAGCAGTATGGTCATTTTCATCCGGAATGAGCGTTTGGGCCGGAACAATGACTCGCGGTTGCGTTTGCGGAACAGGCGCGGCAGGGCTATGAGCAGCAGGCCGAAGCACAGCAGCACATAGGAAAATGAGATGAGGGTGGGGAAGATGCCGCGGGCAGGACGGCTCACGGCTATCATGTTGGTGCCCGGAAGCTTGTTTACGAACAGGACGGTCTCTTCCATGAAGTAGTGTGAGAAGCCTTCCTCGAAGCTGTAGACGTTGATGGATACGGGAAAGTTGTACCGTCCCTGGTGGCTGGTCAGACGTCCGTTGTGATATTTGGCCAGGGAGTAGGGGTAGCGTACGGTGTTGGCGGCCGGAGTCAGATTGTCCAGCAGGGCCGAAGGGTAGCCGATGTTGTCGGAACTGGTCTTGGAGTCTATCTCCAGGTACAGGTCATACCGCATTTCTCCACGTATGATGCTGAATGCTCCCAGATAACTGATGTTGTTCCGGAAGTAGTCCAGATAATAGAAGGCGGAGCCTTCAGAAAGCCGTACTCCGTAGTTGTCTATGATGTCCTTGTAGTAGTTGAAGCAGTTGACGGGGCCTGAGTAATCCTGAGTGAGTATGCTCTGATATCGGTTGCATACGGCCAGCCGTATGTTGTATTCCTGGAGGATGTTGAAAAAGTATCTTTCTGCCAGGCGGTTGAGGATGATGCTCTCGTATTCCGGGTTGCCGGTCAGCCGTCTTATCAGAGGGTCGGAGATGATGCTTTTCTCGATAGACTGAAGCTGCATTTCCAGAGCCAGGTCCCTTTCTATGGCCAGGCGGCCGGTGAGCATCCGGATATTCTCGCACTCTTTCTGGAAACTGAAAATTCCTACGCAGGCGGTGATGTATATTGAGGACATCAGTACGTATCCCAGTATGAGGCGCTTGGAGTGCCGCTTGCGCCTGAATCTGTAGTGCCGGATTGCAGAAGGAATAAAGATGTTGAGCAGCAGCAGTCCTGCCAGGAAAAGCAGTCCGTATATGACGAAGGTTACTATTGTGTGCAGGGATATGTTGTTGATCTGGAACAGGTCGAAGTTGATGCTGGAGTTGAGTATGAGTGATCGGAACGAGATGTGGATGTATGCGGCAAGGCTTATTATCGCCAGCCCGATAGCCGATATCTTGATGTTCCGTATGGCCGGACGGGAGGTCCAGATGTCTTTGATGATGATCTTCCTGGAATTGTAGGTGGCTATGCAGTAGAGCAATACGAAGATGTGGAATACCATCAGCGCTCCGAATGAATTGAAATTTCCGTCGGCGTAGAGCATCGGAGAGAAGAGCTGTGCGTCGACAGGAATGTCCTGTATCATCATGAAGGAACACAGCTGCAGCAGGAAGATACCTCCAAGGGTAAAATACAGCGACACGAGCTTTCTGTACTTGCTGTGGAAGGATAGAATGGCCATCAGCGCCATCAGGAGGGCGGCCCACCGCATGCCGGAGGACCGGTGGTTGCTGTCCGTGAGGCTCTCGTTGCGCAGGACCGAGAAGGCGGGTGTGCCGTCGGATGTGTAGACTACGTTGATGTCGTCAATGTATACCGGAGCAGTGGTGTAGGGAGCGGTAAGGCCCAGGTTCCGGTTTACGGAGTTGTGCAGGACCGAGTTCTCGGAGGAATACTGCTGCATCACCTCGATGGCACCGATGATGAACATATTGTCCTGCTGGAACAGTTTTACTATGTACCAGGAGTGCCCCAGGTTGACGTACTGGACCGGCTCGTTGAGGAATGCCAGCGGAAGATTGAATATATTGCGGTTGCGCAGGTCATGAATCCTGTACCAGGAAGAGCGGACACCTATGTCGTCATTGCTGATGGGGAAGGTGTTGGCCCAGCTCTGCAGCTCGCCGTTCACATACCGGTAGAGCACCATGTCCTCCGGAAAATCATCGAACTCCATCCACTGGTCCGCCGGTATCTCAAAGGCCATGTCTACGTACTTCTGCAGGACATTCTCCCGCTTGTGCAGCATCCTCTCGACTCTGTCGGTCTTTCTCCCTGAGGAGTTGGGGGTGATATGGAAGAATGAGAGCATGAAGAAGCACAGGGCGAGGGACCAGAATATGGAAATCCGGTTGTCGGAGATGAATCGGCGTATATTTCTGAACAATGTCCTCATTGGCTCTTGCGGTCTATTCGTTGTGGTAAGGCTCTCCGCGGAGGATGGTCATCGCCCGGTAGAGCTGTTCGGTGAAGAACAGTCTGATGATCTGGTGGGAGAATGTCATGTCCGACAGGGACAGCATCTCCGCTGCGGCCTCCCTGACTTTCGGGGAGAAACCGTATGCACCTCCTATTACGAAGACCAGGCTCCTGCAGCCGGTGTCCATGAGCCTGCCCAGGCGGGAGGCCCATGCCGTGGATGTGTACCGCTGCCCTTTCTCATCCAGCAGAACCAGCCGGTCCCCTTCCTTTATTTTTTTAAGAATGAGGCTGCCCTCCTTTTCTTTTACTTCTTCCGGTGAGAGGGAGGCTGTTCCGGACAGCGCCGGTATCTCCACCCGGGTGTAACTCAGGTAGCGGCCGATGCGTTTCTCGTACATGGCCATGCCCTCCTTGACGAAATCGAAGGTGGTCTTACCTACTGTTATCAGGGTGATTTTCATGCAGTATGCCTGTTTCACCCACAAATGTAGCAAAATTTGTACTATGATTGGCCTGAATTTTGCTATTGAGTGAACAAAAACAGGAACAGTACGATGAACAGATTGGTTTTAATGCTTGGACTTCTGTCTCTTTTCCCTCTGTCCGGTGTGTCTCAGAACCTGATGCACATGACTTCGGACAGCGCGGGGGAAAGCAGCGTGTTTGTTCCTATCGCCAAGTATCTTCAGCGCGGTGATGCGGAGTGCCTGGCTGCCTGGTTCGCCGACAACCTTCAGGTCAATGTCATGGGCACAGTCTCCAACTGCAGCCGTTCCCAGGCCCGTCAGATTATCCGCAACTTCTTCACCAACTATACTCCGCGCAACTTCGAGATAGTCTACAAGAGCGGCACCTATCCTATGGAGTATGCTGTCGGCAATCTGGACAGCGGCGGCAATATCTTCACGGTCACCATCCTGGTCAAGACCAACGATGCCGGCAACTATATCGAGCAGCTCAAAATCGAAAAACAGTAGTAAACGCTTCAGAGCGGGCAAACTGCGGCGTTGTCTGCGGTATCGCGGCTCGGTCATTTACGCTCAGTAAACTCCCTCGCCGCGAACCTTGACGCCTTGCATTTTACCCGCTCTGAAGCGTTTACGAGTACCGCAACGGCAGGAAAATACGGGAAATGCTGCCGTTGTGGAAAGGGGATGAGGGTGCGATGTCTCCTGGACGGCCTGTAGAAGGGGTGAGAATGCCAAAAGGGAGGTGCGTCAGAGTGGGTGATATGCAAGCCATTGAGGAGCAGGGCGAAGGAGTTTACTGGACGTAAATGACTGAGCCCTGCGACGATAATGGCGCCGCAGATCGCCCGCTATGACGCGCCGACTATTTTTGGCGCATGAAGATGCGGATGGGACAGCCGGTGAAGTCGAAGTGCGAGCGCAGCTTGTTCTCCAAGTAGCGCTTGTACGGTGCTCCGATGTACTGCGGCAGATTGCAGAAGAACGCAAATGAGGGACAGGGCGTAGGCAGCTGTGTGACGTACTTGATCTTGATGAACTTGCCCTTGGTCGAGGGGGGAGGATAGTTCTCGATCTCCTCGAGCATGACCTCGTTGAGGGTGGAGGTGGGTATCTTCTGGGAGTAGCTGGACCATACCTTGGCGGCGGCGTCCAGCACGTCGAGGATTCTCTGTTTCTTGATTACCGACGTGAAGATGACCGGGATATCGCTGAAGGGGGCGAGCCGCTTGCGGATGGACTCTGCGTATTCCTTCATGGTGTTGCCCGTCTTGTTCTCTATGAGGTCCCACTTGTTGACGGCCACTACGCAGCCCTTGCTGTTCTTGAGGATGAGGTTGAAGATGGCCATGTCCTGGGCCTCGACTCCGTACTGGGCGTCTATCATCAGGATGCAGACGTCCGAGTGCTCGATGGCGCGGATGGCCCTCATCACGGAGTAGAACTCCAGGTCCTCGCTGACCTTGGTCTTCTTGCGGAGGCCGGCGGTGTCTACGAGGATGAACTCGTGGCCGAACTTGTTGTAGTAAGACTCCACTGCGTCGCGGGTGGTGCCGGCTACTGGGGTGACGATGTTGCGCTCCTCCCCGAGGAAGGCGTTGGTGATGGATGACTTGCCGGCGTTGGGCCGTCCTACGATGGCGATGCGGGGAACTCCGGCGTGCGGGTCTTCCACTGCCTTGTCGGCCGGGAGCATGGAGACGAGCTTGTCGAGCATGTCTCCGGTGCCGCTGCCGTTGGCCGAGGAGATGTCCCAGGGATCACCCAGTCCCAGGGAGTAGAACTGGTATGAGTCGAAGCGTTTCTCGGCGTTGTCCACCTTGTTGACCACCAGCAGGACGGGCTTGGCGCTGCGGCGCAGGATGTCGGCTATCTCCTCGTCGAAGTCGGTGATGCCGGTGCCTACCTCCACCAGGAAGAGGATCACGTCGGCCTCCTCGATGGCTATCATCACCTGTTTGCGGATCTCTTCCTCGAAGACGTCCTCCGAGTTGGAGGTGTATCCGCCGGTATCCACTACCGAGAAGGTGGTGCCGCACCACTCGCACTGACCGTAATGGCGGTCTCGGGTGACTCCGGCCGTCTCGTCGACGATGGCCTGGCGCATGCCTACAAGGCGGTTGAAAAGGGTCGATTTACCTACGTTGGGTCGTCCTACTATGGCTACTAAACTCATACTCTTTCTTGTTCTATTTCTTCTGTTCTGCAGGATGGTGGTCGCAGCTGCCCAGGGCGTTGAGGCCGCAGTCCGAGCAGGATGCCCCGTCGCAGGTGGCGGCGCCTCCCCGCTTGGGCCCCCAGAGCTTCATCTCCTCCTCCTTGGCGCAGACGATGCCCCGCTTGCGGAGCTCCTTGCTGTGCCCTATCTCACTGTCGGGGAAGGGCTTCTTCCGGAAGATGATGTTGAAGCACATTATGAAGACCGCCAGGCCTACGAAGACGATTGCTGCGATTAGAATTTCCATTGTACCTATTATTAATTATTCCGCCGGCTCCACCCATTTGCTCCTGTCCAGGAGGGGGGCGGTGCTGACTTTGATCATGGGTGCCAGCTGGTGGACCTTGAAGGCCGCGGCCTTGCGGAGCCGGATGATTCTGTCCACGAGCCCCTTGTCCACGCCTTCCTGCAAAATCTGTTCCGCGCTGCAGCCGCCCTCGTTGAGGCGGTAGAGTATCGGGTCCAGGACGTCGTAGGGCGGGAGGGAGTCGGTGTCCTTCTGGCCCTCCTTGAGCTCGGCCGAGGGAGCCTTGGTGATGGTCGAGGAGGGGATGACCTCGCCGTTGCGGTTGATCCAGGCGGCCATCTCGTAGACCTCGGTCTTGTAGAGGTCGGCGATGACCATCAGTGCTCCGCAGAGGTCGCCGTAGAGGGTGCCGTAGCCCATCGAGAGCTCGCTCTTGTTGGTGGTGTTCAGGAGCAGGGCCCTGTGCCGGTTGGAGTAGAGCATCAGGATGGTGCCGCGGATGCGGGCCTGGAGATTCTCCTGGGTGGTGTCCCAGTGGAAGTCCCCCTCGAAGAGAGGCTCGGTCTCCTTCATGAACCGGTCGTAGACGGCGCTGATGGGGACGATGTGGTATTTGATTCCGAGATTGTCGGCCAGGGTCACCGCGTCATTGACGGAGTGGACGGTGGACCAGGAGGAGGGCATGAGGATGCCGGTGACATTGTCCTTGCCTAAGGCTTCGGTGGCTAAAGCCGCCACTACCGCCGAGTCCAGGCCCCCGGAGAGACCCAGCACGGCCCGGGACATCCCCGCCTGAGCGAAGAAGTCCCGGATGGTGCGGATGATGCGGCTGTGTACGTCCCCGATGTTAGAACCCGAATGCATCGCTGATGGACTTGTAGTTGTAGATGCGGTCGATGACTTCGGCGAACATGTCGGCTACGGAGAGGACGGTGAATTTCGACAGGTCGGTGCCGGCCGGGGCTCTCAGGGGGATGGTGTCGGTTACGACCACTTCCTGAAGGGCGGACTTGTTGATGCGCTCGTAGGCCTGGCCGGAGAATACGGGATGGGTGGCCATGGCCCTGACGCTGAGGGCGCCTTTCTCCATGAGCATGTCGGCGGCCTTGGTGATGGTGCCGGCGGTGTCGATCATGTCGTCGATGATGACGATGTTGCGGCCCTCGACGTCACCGATGGCTGTCATGGAGCCTACGACGTTGGGCCTTTCACGCGACTTGTGGCAGATGATCATGGGGCAGCCGAGCACGCGGGAGTAGTTGTTGGCTCTCTTGGCGCCTCCCATGTCGGGTGCGGCGATGGAGAGGTTCTCCAGCTGCATGTCGCGCAGGTAGGGCATGAAGATGGTGCTGGCGTATATGTGGTCTACCGGGAAATCGAAGAAGCCCTGGATCTGGTCGGCGTGCAGGTCGGTGGTGATGACTCTGTCGCAGCCGGCGGCTACGAGGAGGTTGGCTACTAATTTGGCTCCGATGGAGACTCTCGGACGGTCCTTGCGGTCCTGACGGGCCCATCCGAAGTAGGGGATGACGGCGATGACCTTGTAGGCCGATGCGCGGCGGGCGGCGTCGATCATGAGCAGGAGCTCGAAGAGGTTGTCCAGGGGAGGGAAGGTGGACTGCACGATGAAGGTGGTGGTTCCGCGGACGGATTCGTTGAAGGCGGGCTGGAACTCGCCGTCGCTGAAGTCGGTTACGATGGAGTCGCCGAGGTCGAGTCCGAGGGACTTGGCTATCTTCTCGGCCAGATAACGGGATCCTCTGCAGGAGAAGATCTTGATACCGTGGGTGTGGTTTGTGGTCTGGTTCATATGGTCAGTATTTTATCGTTTGTCTTCGGTTGTTTCTGCCGCTGCTCCCTTCAGGTCGGCGTCTATCACGTCCAGGATGGTCTCCTTGCCGATGCGTTTCTCGGATGAGGCGGGTATGACGGTCACGTCAGGCTGTATGGCGCCGATGGTGCGGATCATGTAGTCCAGACTGCGGTCCAGGGCCGATTTCGAGAGCTTGTCGCACTTGGTCAGGATGACAGTGAAGGGGATGCCGGCTCCTGCCACCGCGGTGATGAAGCTGCGGTCTATCTCCTGCAGCTCGTGCCTGGAGTCCAGCAGGATGAAGAGCCGTGCGAGCTCCTCCGAGTGACTGACGTAGTCCTCTATCATGGCTTTCAGGGTGGCCTGAGCCTTTTTTGAGGCCTTTGCGAAGCCGTAGCCGGGCAGGTCCACCAGGTACCACTTCCCGTTGATGAGGAAATGGTTGACCAGTATCGTCTTGCCGGGCATGGACGAGGTCTTTGCCAGGTCCTTGCGGCCGCACAGCATGTTGATAAGCGAGGACTTGCCCACGTTGGAACGTCCTATGAAGGCGTACTCGGGCGCTCTCAGTTTCGGTTTCTGAGTCACGTTGGTGCTGCTTCCCTGGAATATGGCCGTCTTGATTATCATACCTTATTTAAAACGGCAAAAGTAGCAAATTTTCCATACCATTCGTGGATTTGTGCTAAATTTGTTCTGCGTATGTAAAATGATAAATCGTCAGAATATGCAGGAATACATCACATTGACCCGGCTGCTGCAGGGAATACGTGGGGCTGTGGCGGACAATTTCCCCGTTCCGGTATGGGTGCGGGCGGAAATCCATGAGCTTAAAATGCACAATAACGGGCACTGCTACCTGGAACTGGTGGAGAAGGGCTCCGGACGGGATCTGTTCAGCGCAAAGGTCCAGGCGGTCATCTGGAGGTCCAGGCGGTCTCTGGTCGAGGCGGCCTTCTACCAGGGGACGGGCCGCCGGCTGGAAGTCGGAATGACGGTGCTGGTGCTGGTGAGGGTGCAGTATTCGGAGGTCTACGGGATGAGCCTGAGCATCGAGGATATCGACCCGGCTTTCACGCTCGGGGAGGTGGAACTGGCCCGGCAGCGGACCCTGGAGAGGCTGCGCAAGGAGGGTATGCTGGACATGAACAGTACCCTGCCGCTGCCCCGGCTGCCCAGGCGCTTCGCCCTGATCACTTCTGAGACGGCGGCGGGCTACGGGGATTTCATGCACCATCTCTACGACAACGGTTACGGCTTCAAGTTCTATACCCGTCTGTATCAGGCTCCGATGCAGGGACCGACAGCACCCGGCGGCATCATCGCCGCCCTGGATGCGGTAATGGCCGATGTGGAGGCCGGGGAGGTCTACGACGCGGTGCTGCTGCTGCGCGGAGGCGGGGCAGTGGCCGATCTGGTCTGCTTCGACGACTACGACCTGGCCGTGAATATCGCCCAGTTCCCGCTGCCCGTGATGGTGGCCGTGGGGCACGAGCGCGACACCCATATCTGCGACATGGTGGCCGCCCGCTCGGTCAAGACACCTACCGCCCTCGCTGACCTGATAGTGAATGCCTTCGTGGAGGAGGACGCCTCTCTGACCGCTTTAAGTGACCGGCTGCGCTCCTCGGTTACGCTCAGGCTCGACGGTATGCGCCAGCGGCTCGAGCAGACCGCCCGCCGCCTGGGTTCAGGCACCGAGATGCGCTGCCGCCTTGAACGCAACCGTATGGACATGCTCCTGATGCGTATGCGGAAGGGTGTGACTCTCCGTTCCGGCAATGAACTGAATGCCCTTAACATCCTGTGGATGCGGATCAGAAGCGGTACCGCCCTGCGTCTGAAAGCCGAGTCAGGCAAACTCGACATGCTCGAGCTCCGTGTCCGCAAGGGCGACCCCGTGGCCATGCTCCGTCCCGGCAGCGCCTACGTCCTCCGCGACCGCCGCCCCGTCGAGTCCGCCGCCGACCTCACCCCCGGCGACCGCCTCGACCTGCTCCTGCGCGACGGCACCGCCCGCTGCCTCGTCGAATCCGTGAATCATTAAATAACCAAGAACAACATGAAACAACAGACTGACAACGTACCCGCAATTTATACAGAGGCGGCGGAAACCATTAAAACCGCCATACTGCAGGGCCAGTATGAGGCCTTGAAAGGTGAGAACCGCATACAGTTGGCCGTATACTTTGGAATAGGTCGGTATATATCCATAAATACACGAAACGGCAAATGGGGTTCTGGTGCTTTAAAGCAGATAAGTGGACATCTTCGCCGCATTCTGCCCGGACTACGCGGATTTTCTGACACACAGATGAAAGAG
>DVHI01000058.1 GCA_018712275.1 Candidatus Coprenecus avistercoris
AAAATCTATTTATAACTAACTAAAATTCAGCAGATTGAAGCACCATCTCAAACAGATGCCCGACCGACCTGACTGACAAACACTGCAAGTTATAAAAAATATGTCAGACCCCAAAGATAATTCGTGAAAATCAACAGGCTGCCTACATCATCATCACCACCGCCAGCGACGAGAGGGAGATGACAGCCCAGAGACTGATGCCGAGCAGGAAGGGACGGACTCCCGTCTTCTTGACACTCTGGAGGGAAAGGCCGCAGCCAATGAGGAAGAGTGTGGCTCCGAGAGCATGCTTCGCGCCTCCAGCTATCGCCGCAGAGACTTTCTCAGGGATTCCCAGGTAAGTGTTGGCCAGCATGGCGGCAATGAAGAGGAAGATGAACCAGGGAATGGAAATCTTCTTGCCCTTCTTCCTGAAAATGAAGGTAGTGGCTATGGCCATGGGAATGATCCACAGGGCGCGGGTCAGCTTGACGGTCGTGGCAATCTGCAGGGCCTCCTCTCCATAGGCGGCACCCGCACCCACCACCGAACTGGTATCGTGGATGGCAATGGCTGCCCAGGTGCCGAACTGCTCCTGTGAGAGTCCGAGCAGATGTCCTATCGCAGGAAAAATGAGCAGGGCCACTGCGTTGAGCACGAATACAGTCACCATCGACATAGTGGTCTCATTGTCGTCCGCGTCGATGATGGGAGCCACGGCGGCAATCGCGCTGCCTCCGCAGATGGCCGTACCGGAGGAAATGAGGTAGGAATTGTTCCGGGAGAGCCTGAACACCCGTCCGAGCAGGGTGCCGATGACCATCACCCCCACCACCGAGACTATCGTGAAGAGCATGCCGTCCTTGCCGGACTCCACGGCCGAATAGAGGTTCATGCCGAAGCCGAGACCCACCACCGAAGCCTGGAGCAGGTACTTCGATACTTTCTTGGCAAATACGGGGAAGGGCGAGCCGAGGGTCACGGCCAATGCTATTCCGGCCAGCAGGGCCACCGCCGTGGGCAGGAAGAATGAGGCGGCGAAAAGTGCGACAAAAAGTATCCGGGCCGCCCACTGGCGTGCCTGAAGAGTTCCGGTTGATGCCTGCGCGGCCTGCACAGCCGGCGTCACAGATGTTGAGGATGTTGCTGTTGTTTTCATGCCGCAAAAGTACAATACCCGCTGTAAAACATCCCAACACACTTACTTATACGGTATAACCATTTGTTATACCCCTCCGCCCCACATTTTACGAGAATTGCACGCCATTTTTCAAAGCACTATAAATCAGAGCATTATAAAAAGGTCTGCATTTCTCACTGTCTCAGAAACACCCGAAAATTGCACGCTGTTTTGCAGGAATCTCACAATCAAACACTTACAAAACACCATGCATTTCTCGTAAGTTAGGACAGCACCACCCACTCAAGACACTAACGCATAGAGGTCTCGCGCACGACAAAATGATGGAACCGCTCGTTCAGCCCGGAGAACTCGCCGGGACGGACGACTGTGGCGAATTCCCGGGGCATGTCCACTCCGTCGATGTCCACAATCCTCAACGCCCCGTCAGCCAGCTCGCGGCGCAGGGCTATCACCGAGACCACTGCTAACGTATCGCTGCTGCGGACAAATGCCTTGATGGCCTCCGTGCTGCTCAGCTCTATCACCACATTCAGGTCCTCAGAGCCTATACCGCAGCCCCGGAGCACATTTTCCAGAATCTCCCGCGTCCCCGAGCCCTTCTCCCTCAGCACCAAAGGAAGTGTCTTAAGCTCCTGCGGCGTGACCGACTCCAAAGACGCATACCGGCCATGGGTGCCTGCCACCAATACCAGCTCGTCCGCCATCAGCCGCTCATAGTGCAGCCACGGCCGGCGCGAGGCATTCTCAACGAAACCGATGTCCACCGTCCCGTCCCTGAGCCATTGCTCCACATTCTCACTGTTGCCCGAGAGCATGGACACCTCAATCCCGTCCGAACGCTCCATGAACGAGGCCAATATCTCCGGCAGCAGGTACATCGCGATGGTCGTACTGGCCCCTATCGCCAGCCTGCCCTGACCGGCCTGGGCCAGCAGGTCCATGTCGTAATCCATTTTCTGGTACGCCGACAGCAGTCCCTCCGCATGCTGGAGCAGCAGCCGGCCGGCCTTGGTCAGCCCCACCCCGGCACTGCCCCGGGAGAACAGCGGCACCCCGAAACGGGCCTCCAGTTCCCCGATATGGCGGCTGACCGCCGGCTGGGTGATATTCAGGGCAGCCGCGCACTTGGAAAAGCTGAGAGCCTTGGCGGCCGTTACAAATACTTTAAGGCGGAATTCATCCATGGTCTGTCTGCACTTCTGAAATTGCTACAGAACAAAGGTAGTGAATTCCGCCATAACCGCAAACCGTAATGCTGAGGATACCTTCTATAGGGTATTCTGCCTAAGCCGCTCGACGTAAGCGTCGATTCTGTGCAGCTCAGCGGGGATGTCGATACGCTGGGGGCAATGGGGCTGCACTGGCCGCAGCCGATGCAATGGGACGCCTGACGCAGCCTGGGTACGCTCCGGTCGTATCCCACGAGATAGGCGCGGCGGGAAATCGGTTGTCAGACGGTCCTGTGAACCTCATGCCCCACCACATAGATGGCGGAGAACGGACGGGCCGGACAGAGATTCTCGCAGGCACCGCAGCCTATGCACTTTTCGGTGTTGATGGCCGGTATCATAAGGTTCTTGCCGTCATTGCCCTCCTCGCGGCCGCCTCTGTGACGGTGGTGTCCCTTGAGCGGCACCATCTGTATGGCTCCGGTAGGACAATGCCTTGCGCAGTTACCGCACTCCTGGCCGTCCCTCACCGGGATACAGTTGTGCATCACCCACTCCGCATGGCCGATCTGGGTCGAGGACTTCTCGGCCTTGTCGATAGGGCGTATGGCACCGGCGGGGCAGACCTCCGAGCATTTCGTACACTCCGGACGGCAGTAACCCCTCTCGTAGGACATCTCCGGCTGCATCATGCGCATCAGGTCCGTAGCTGGACGCAGCACTCCGTTGGGACACACCGAGACGCAGAGCTGACATCCGGTGCAGTGTTGGGCAAAATGCCTGAGGCTCACCGCTCCGGGAGGCACCAGCGGAACAAGCCGGTCGGGAATGACCTTATCCTCTATCACGGCCAGACCGCCGTCGACTTTCTTCTCCTGAGCCTTGACCGTCACGGCTGTTGCTGCCATCAGGGAGGCCGTAAGGAAACCCCTGCGGGCGGTGTCGACGCTCTCGGCCTTGTCGGTTTTTCTGTCAGCGCCGGATGCCGCCTCAGCCTGTCCTCCAGTCACTGCCGGAGCAGCAGCTTTCTTAGGATGAATATACGAAATGGCGTCCTTGGGACAGTTGCCGATGCAGTCCATGCAGGTCACGCAGCGGCTGTAGTCTATCTTGTGATTGGCTATATCTATGCAGGAAGCCTTGCAGTTGCGCTCGCACTTGCGGCAGCTGATGCATTTGTCTGTGTCAATTACTGGCTTGAGCCACGAGAAACGGGCCAGGAAGCTCAGGAAGGTACCCACCGGACATATTGTGTTGCACCAGGTACGGCCGTTCCTCCATGCCAGCACGGCAATCAGCACCAGCATCACTGCGGCGATGATGAACGTCGGCAGACTCTTGAGCCATACATCCGTGGAATAGAAGGCGTAGCTGTCAGCCCTCTCGGCTATGAGCGCAAACAGGTTGTTGATCCAGCCGTACACGGGGGCGAAGATGTTGGAGGCAATGCGTCCGTAGGCGCTGTAAGGCTCCAGCAGGGCCACAAACGAGCCCACACCCGCGATCAGGGCGATGATGAACAGCCCAAGCATCCCGTAACGCAGCCAGCTCTTGGCCTTTGAATAGGTGTAGCGGTTCTTTTTCTGTTTTTTGCCCAGCCATGCAAACACATCCTGCATCACTCCGAGCGGGCAGATAACAGAGCAGTATACCCTGCCGAATATCAGAGTCAGCAGCACTAAAGCGATAATGACCCCGGCATTGAGGGCCAGGACTGCCGGAAAGAACTGGATCTTGGCCATCCATCCGAGCCAGGCGTGAAGTGTCCCGGTAAAGTCGAGAAACAATAAAGTCACGCACACGAAAAATATCAGTGCGAGGGTTATTCTGATCTTCCTTAGCATACTCACAAATTTGCTGCAAAAATACTCAAAATCCAGCTTTCCGACATACAGAAAACACAGATATTCTTACCAATTTTACGGCTGTGCCCCAGGGCTTCGGGCGGAAATGATGTTATTTGAGAAAAAAGTCCTATCTTGCCGCACTTTTCATATTTTGCAAGAAATCAAGAAATAAAGCGACAGAAATATGGCAGACGAGAAAATCATCTTTTCAATGAACGGCGTGGGCAAGGTCCTGCCCAACAGCAACAAGGTAATTCTGAAGGACATCTACCTGTCTTTCTTCTACGGGGCCAAGATCGGCATCATCGGTCTCAACGGCTCGGGAAAGTCCACCCTGATGAAGATCATCGCAGGAGTGGAGAAGTCCTACCAGGGCGAGGTAGTCTGGGCCCCCGGCTATTCGGTGGGCTATCTGGAGCAGGAGCCTCAGATGGACCCGGACAAGACCGTCATCGAGGTGGTAAGGGAAGGAGTGCAGGAGGTCGCCGACCTGCTGAAGGAATACGAGGATATCAATATGAAGTTCGCCGAGCCCATGTCGGACGACGAGATGAACGCACTCATAGAGCGTCAGGGCGAACTCACCGAGAAGATAGAGCACTGCGACGGCTGGGAGCTGGACTCCAAGCTCGAAAGGGCGATGGATGCCCTCCAGTGTCCTCCCTCCGAGGCCAGGATAGCCACTCTCAGCGGAGGTGAGCGCCGCCGCGTGGCCCTGTGCCGCCTGCTGCTGCGCCAGCCGGACGTGCTGCTGCTCGACGAGCCCACCAACCACCTCGACACCGAGAGTATCCAGTGGCTCGAGGAGCATCTGCGCCAGTACAAGGGCACCGTCATCGCCGTCACCCACGACCGCTACTTCCTGGACAATGTGGCCGGCTGGATCCTCGAGTTGGACCGCGGCGAGGGCATCCCCTGGAAAGGCAACTATTCCTCCTGGCTGGAGCAGAAGAGCAAGCGCCTGGAGATGGAGGAGAAACAGGAGAGCAAGCGCCGCAAGACCCTGGAGCGCGAGCTGGAGTGGGTACACATGGCTCCGAAGGCCCGTCAGGCCAAGTCCAAGGCCCGCCTGGGCGCCTACGAGAAACTGGCCAGCCAGGACGGCAAGGCCAAGGAGGCGGCCCTCGAGATATACATCCCGAACGGTCCCCGTCTGGGCAACAAGGTCATAGAGTTCAACGACGTATCCAAGGCCTACGGCGACAAGCTCCTCTTCGAGCATCTGACATTCTCCCTGCCGCCCGCCGGCATCGTCGGTGTCATCGGCCCCAACGGAGCGGGCAAGACCACCCTCTTCCGCCTCATCATGGGCATAGAGCAGCCCGACAGCGGCTCGATAACCATCGGAGAGACCGTCAAGCTAGCCTACGTGGACCAGCAGCACAAGAGCATTGACCCCGACAAGACCGTCTACCAGACCATATCGGAGAACTCCGAGTTCATCCGCCTGGGCAACCGCGAAATCAACGCCCGCGCCTACGTCTCCCGCTTCAACTTCTCGGGAGCCGACCAGGAGAAGCTCTGCGGCATCCTCTCCGGAGGTGAGCGCAACCGCCTCCACCTGGCCCTGACCCTCAAGGACGAGGGCAATGTCCTCCTGCTCGACGAGCCCACCAACGACGTGGACGTAAACACCATCCGGGCCCTGGAGGAAGGTATCGAGAACTTCGCAGGCTGCGCCGTGGTCATCTCCCACGACCGCTGGTTCCTGGACCGCATAGCGACCCACATCCTCGCCTTCGAGGGTGACTCCCAGGTATATTTCTTCGAGGGCACCTACTCCGAGTATGAGGAGAACCGCCGCAAGCGCCTGGGCACCGATGAGCCCAAGCGGTTCAAGTACAAGAAACTTATGGAATAATCCTACAGGCGCAGGGAATCCACAGCCCTGTCCAGCAGAGACGCCTGAAGCTGCGTAAGAGGCTTCCGTCCGAAACGCCGGAGAGCCGTCGCGTAGAGATACAGAATAGTACGGTCCGTCCCCATGAAGTCAGTGTCCAGCCACGACCTCCTGGGGATGGGTTCCGCTATACGGCCCTTGTTGCCCATATCCATGGAGAAAAGGGTACGCCCGCCCTCGAACCAGGCCACGTAATATCCGGGTTCCTTCGGGAAGACAGGATACACAGGCAGGCCCGCGTAACTGGCCAGAAGAAAATACACGGAAGTTATCCCCACCACACCGGCCCGGCGTCCGGCCATAATCTCCGGGATCAGGACATCGGTCTCATAACCGTCCCACCCGTCATCCGAAAGTTTAAAGCCGTACCGGTCGAAGACGATATAGTTGAGCATCTCCACCTTCTCCACCGCAGTCATGGTATCCCTCAGTTCGCAGACCAGATCTCCGGCAGGAGCCGCATAGCAGTCATGAAACTCCGCAGGCGACATCTCCGGCAGCAGGACGCGGGTGAGGCTGTACAGGCCTTCGGGAACGAAAAAGAAATCTCCTTCCCCCAGCAAAGTCTGCACCTCATTGACCGCACATACAGAAGACATGTCATGCAGACGCCGGCGTACCTGCCTCCTGGCCGGAAGAGGTATCACCCGTTCCAAATTCTGCAGACCGTAATATACAGCATTCCAGCCCAGTTCCTCCAGCCTGGCCCGCACCTTCTCCTGAGTCACAGGATCACTGTCCTGCAGGAGTTCCAGCAGACTTTCCGTCTCCCTGCTCATTGCGCCAGCCTGTCCAGACACATCTTTACCAGACCGCCCATCAGGGACTTATAGTCCGCATTGGCCTGCTTGGCATAGCGGTGGGCGATAGCCAGGCAGATGGTGGCGCCCTCATGTCCCAGCTTGCGGGCCAGGGAGGCGATGGCCGAGCCCTCCATCTCGAAATTGGTGAAACGCAGATCCCCGAAGCGGAACGACTCCAGCCGCTCCATCAGATCCGGCATGGCCAGCGGCAGACGCACCACCCGGCACTGAGGGCCGTAGAATCCGGAAGCGGAAATCGTCATTCCGGGGACGGTGCAGTCACTGAACAGCTCCGTCAGAGCATCCCCGGCCTTGACGAAATAAGGCGTCGGAAGATACCTGTTCCAGCCCGCATGAGCCAGGAAAGCCTCCTCAACATCCTTCAGCACCACCTCATCGCGGCCGCCGTACCAGTTGAGCAGTCCGTCAAAACCGACCGACACCCTGGAGAAAATATACGAACCGAGCGGAATATCCGGCTGTATCACCCCGCAGGTGCCTATGCGCAGAATCGTCAGGCAACGGTGCTCCGGAAGCACCTCTCTGGTCCGGAAGTCGATATTGGCCAGAGCATCCAGCTCGTTCATGACTATGTCTATGTTGTCGCAGCCTATGCCGGTGGAGAGGACCGTCATCCTCGTTCCTTTATACCTGCCGGTCACACTGCGGAACTCCCTCGAGGAGGCAGTGCTCTCTATCTCAGAAAAATACGAGCTGACCAGCTCCACCCTGCCGGGGTCTCCGACGAGGATCACCTTGTCCGCCAGCGCCTCAGGACGGATGTGCAGATGAAACACCGACCCGTCGCCGTTGATTATCAGTTCAGAATCACCTATCTTTCCCATAATTTTCTATTTAAATAGTTTCAATGTGGTATCAAAGATAGCACAGATTTCCGATTTTTCCCTATTTTTGCGCCTGCAAACCCATAAAATCGACGTCAATATGTTTTTCAGAATACAGAGCCTCTTCCTGACCATAGCAGCCGGACTGCTTGTCTCCATGTTCTTCGCACCCATGATCCGCTTCGTCGGAGAGGACACCGTCATCCGCTTCGTAGAAGTAGCGGCATTCAAGGGCTTCACACTCACCACCATCTTCCAGCTGGTATGCGCGGTGCTCAGCATCGTAACCCTCGTATCGTTCAAAAACCGCATTCGCCAGATCCGTCTGTGCAACCTGAACACACTCATACTCATCGCATACCAGATAATCCTGGCAGTGTACTTCTTCCAGAGGGACACCAAGCTCGGAGAAGACGCCATCTTCACCGTTCCCTGCCTCTTCCCCATCTGCGCCGCCATCCTCACCTTCATCGCCATGCGCTACATCGCCCGCGACGAGGCCATGGTCATCGCCTCCACCCGCCTACGCTCAGGGAAGCGCGGTCACCGCTCTCAGGGGAAATAATCTATTCTTCAGTATCGCAGTACTTGGAGATCACACTGTAGGCATCACCGATGCCCAGTTCTCCGGCCTTGCTCAGGTCGAGGCAGCCTTTTTCCTTGTCCTTCACGTAGATGAGGACGAGGCCGCGGTTGTAGTATGCCTCGCCTAGACGGGGATACAGGTCGATAGCCTTGGTGTACTGTGTGATAGCCTCAGGCATGTCGCCTGAGAGGCAGTACAGATTGCCTAAGTTATAATAGGTATAGGGGAATTCAGGGTAGAGGGCGGCGGCATGGTTCATGTCGCTGATTGCCGCCGAATAGTCATAACTGCGGGAGGAGCCGTCCCGGACGCGGGCCTTGGCCGTACCGGCATTGTCCATAGTGAGGACCTGGACATTGCTCTCGATGGAGGAGATGAAGTCTATCATCTCCGACTGCAGGGCTCCGCGGTTGATGTAGTAGAATACCTCCTGAGGATTGCGCTCTATCGCCTCCGAATAGGACTGGAGCGCTGCATTGAACTGCTTGCCCTCACTCTCCATCAGGGCCTTGGCGAAGAGGGCACGGTCGTCCCCGGTCCTGCGGACCTCGTCCTCCACCGCCTCCCGCAGCCGGCTGTTGTCCACGGCCGCCGCCTCCGAGGGACGGCAGGAGACAGCGACATCCACGGGAACCGATGCGGTGAACTCTGACAGGCGGCTGTCCTGATAAGAGCCTCTGAGCATTATGGTCATACCGTCATTTTCCCCGGAGTCATGCCGGAGCATGAAGCGGTAGAGGGGCTTTAGGTTGATATTGACATTGCGGTTCTGCAGGAGCTCGTCGTTGAAGTCGCTCCGGGCAAAATCCGAGTCTAGGGCCAGCAGCCTGTCGTATTTTCTGGAAGTATCCGCAAATGCCGCCCTGCCCGCGCTGTCCGACGTCATCGAGCGGTAGCGGGCTATCTTGGCCTGGGCCGTACGGTAGTCCTCCTCTGCGGACGCATATTGTCCGAGCTGGTTCTTGACATAGGAACGGTTCATGTAGGCGTTGGCAAAGTCGGGATACAGCTCTATGGCCCGGCTCAGGTCATCTATGGCGTCCTGCCAGCGGCCCATCTCGATGAAGAGGATGGAGCGGTTGTAGTAGGCCAGTACATTGTCGGGGTTGATGTTCAGGACGCGGTCGTAGTCATCCAGGGCGTTGTTGTAATCGCCTATCTGCGAGCGTATCAGAGCCCGGTTGTAGAGCGTCAGGGAGTTGTCCGGCTCCCGCGAGAGCACCTCGTCGAAGTCGCTCAGCGTGCCCTGTATGTCCTTGAGCTCATATCGGATGAGAGCCCGGTTGAAATAGGCGAACGTATTGGTCGAATCGATCTCCACGGCCCGGTCCAGGTCAGCAAGGGCATCCTCCAGCCGGTGCTGGGCATAGTAGATCCTCGAGCGGCGGATATATCCCTCGGGGTCAAAACTCCGGAGAGTAATGGCCCGGTCGTAGTCGCGCAGGGCCTTGACCGTATCGCCCAGGAAGAGGTAGGATGCTCCGCGGTTGAGATAGGCATCCGGCTCACGCGGTTCCTTGCTGATGAAGCGGTTGAAATCCTCCACCGCCTTCTCGAACTGCTGCGACAGGAAATAAGTCACACCGCGGCTGAAATACAGACCGTAATAGTTGGGGCGCAGGTCCACCGCATGGCGCAGGTCCTCTATCGCCTCGTCGTAGTGGCCCAGCCGGCTTCTGGTGATGGCCCGGTAATGGTACGCAAGGGTATACACGGGGTTGAGGTCCAGGGCACGGTCGAAGTCCGACTCGGCGCCCGCGAAGTCCCCCAGATTGTACTTGGCTATGCCGCGGAAAAAATAGGCCTCGTAGAGGCTGCCGTCCAGGCGGATGATGATGTTGAAGTTGTTGATGGCCTGAGTGTACTGCCCCTCCATGAGGGCTCTCTGGCCGCGGAAGAAGAACTGATCTATGTCGTACTGCGCTCTCGCGCTCCATGCCGTCAGCAGCAGGAGCAGGGCCAGAAGCGGCCTCATCAGTACAGACATTCCGCGTTTCATGCCCGCAAATATAGTATTTTCTCAGAAAGTATATCCAAGGCCGATGCGGAAGTGATGGAAAGGCCAGTCCCTCAAACCATACTCATAGGCCAGAAGAGGCCTGAAACCCTTTACCGGAAAAGCCAGCACCGCCTTGAGTACCATCGGTCTGTCCCCATTGCCTATCCAGCCGGAATAACCCTGCCATGCGCAGGTAAGTTCTGCCACCGATGTAGACAGCGCTGCCATGGCTCCATACATCACAGCATCATTCTGAGTCGTCTGAGTCACCTGCCAGCAGAGGAAGCCGGCCGAAGCCGCAACCCTCACACTCCGGAAAAACCCCTCTCCCAGCCTGAACGATTTGCCGGCGGAGGCATCGAAAAAATATCCCGGAGCATCGTAGAAACGCGCATACTCGTCCCCGTCCCCGGAGGCCGTGATGATAGCCGCCCGGACCGAGATATCCGGCATTATCCGCCTCTCCCTGAACACGTGAATGTCCACCGAGACGTAGACATTGCCCACCTGATACCCCCTTTCCGTGTACTCCCGGGGCTGGAAATGCTCCAGTGCCCGCGGAGTGTACTGATAGAACTCCACCACCGGCATCCACACCGACAGATTGACCCGCGGCGTGAACAGCGGAATATTGACCTTCGCCGACACCGTCTCCGTCATATCCCCATAGAATCCGACATGCAGATCGCCGGCCAGCTCCGCATACAGCTTAGGGGACACACGCCCGTCCAGCATATCGGGGACGGGAAGGGAGTTGGGGCCGAAATACAGAGGGGACACACGGTTGCCGTCCCACCAGTTCCGTGCATGGGAGCACGTAACGGAGCACCACAACAGCAGGAGAAGTACATATATCGTATTCTTACGCATCTTCGCAAAATCAAAGTTTCACTGACAAATAATCATCCTGATGGCATATTTTACCATACCGCCATATATGACAAATCCCCGAAGTTGTTGAACTTCAGGGATTCATTTGCGGTGCGGACGGAAGATGAACCTTATTTGTAATCACCTTGTCCTCAAT
>DVHI01000059.1 GCA_018712275.1 Candidatus Coprenecus avistercoris
TGTCAGTGTTTTTTATTTTGGACAGATATCTGTCGAACTGCTCGTTTTCAGTGAAAAAAGAGGCATCGGGAAAGAAACTGTCCATTATTCCGACACTGTCAAATTTGTCGTAAGCTGCCACCAAATTGTTACCTGTGTCCTTAATGGCTTTTAAGTGTCGCGGGGCAATGTAGCCTGCGGCACCTATCAGTGCAAAATTTTTCATATTGATATGTTATTATAGATTTAATGCTTTATGCGCTCTTATCAGCATCTTCGCCATTTCTTCCTCTATGGTCGGGATGCCTGATGAGGACTGCGCCAGCAGCGTTGCAAGGCTGAGTCCCACGTAGCCGGTGCCGGCTACGGCTATGCGGTGTGGTTTCATGTTTATGTTTCTACGTTATATTGATTGTATGTCCGGTCCAATTTGGTGTTCGGACGCTGGAGGTAGTTCGGTGGTTTTTTGGGGCATCAGACGCCAAGCCTCTCGGCCTCGGCGAAGCAGAAGTCCTCGCGGTCGGGGTGGATGGAGATGTTGCCGCGTCCGTCGCAGAGGTCGGACATGAGGCCGAGTACCAGCAGGGATGTCTGCATGTCGGTGCAGGCGGAATACCGTCGGAGGCACTCTTCGTAGAGGATGTCGTCGATGGCGGAAAGTCTCTCGCGTCTGCGGGGGGTGTCGGCGTCAATGCGGCAGGCGCACTCGTCCAGCTCTTTAAGGAAATACCGGACTGTCTCCTCGAGCTCCCTCATGCCCAGTTCCTGCAGTGTGGCCCGTCCAGGTCCTGCCGGTCCAGCAGACCCGCCGGCACCCGCCATCTCCATCTCCGCGAGGGACAATGCGGTGATGTCTCCGGAGGGAATGCCTTTAACGTCCTTGTTTTCTGAAAGGTGCTCCATATGATTCAATGTCTGAGTCAGATCTTCTCCACCAGTTGTGGCGGTATCTCGGCGGTGGCAACGGCGGCTACGAAATCAATCTTGACCACTACCCGGTTGCCGCCTTTTATCTTCATGAAGGTGCCTTCGACTCCTGTCAGCGAGCCGCCGATAATCCTGACTTTGTCGCCTTTGCTCAGGTCTATCGATCCGGGGTCCAGATATAGGGCCTGCTGCTCTTCGTCCCCTGCTACGGCAATGAAGCTCTGCATCTGTTTCTCCGGTACCGTCATGATGGTGCGGTGGCCGTCTGTTGTCGTGGTGGCGTAGCGCAGATAGGGGAGGGTGTAGGTTTTGATGCGGTCGATGGTGCTGCGCTCGGAACGTACAAACAGGAAGTTGTGCACCATCGGTACCCTTACCTTGCAGAACCGTCCGTGGGCGTTGCGCCGCCTTTCTGACCTCAGCGGCAGGAAGTTCTCGACTTCCATCTTGTCCAGCCGGTCTTTGGCGATGACTTCCCTCTGGTAGGTGACTCTCATCACGTACCATTTTTTGTCATCTGCGGGAATCGGCTCCATGTCTTTACGTGGCTATTCAATGAAAGGGGACACCATAAGTCGTATAAAAATAAGACTTGCAGCGAGTTGCAGAGACTCCATGTCTGCGGTGGGTCGTTCGTTGTTGTGCCGTTTCTTCGCAAGAGACGGCACACTCGTGAAAATAGCCTATAATCACTACATTGTGCGACGCAACAAAAGATATTTTGTCAAAAAAATCAGAATATTTTCAGTGAATAAGAAAAACAACTATCTTTGCATCAGTGTTTAATGCACAAATGTGCCGTCTCTTGCGAAGAGACGGCACATTCTATTTCAGGATGCCCCGAAATGAAAATCCGGCATCCGCCGTGAGGGGATGCCGGAAGATTCAATTTCCAGGATAATAGGATGTTAGAGTCAAGAATCGTGCTCTTTGAATGTCACGGTCCTGGTTGTTACGGTCTCCCATGCGCCGTCGTTGACAATGCTGTCGCTGTTCTGGTTGTCTGGACTGGTACAAAGGCTGAATGTGGCCGATGTGTTCGGTAGTACAGGCACGACAGGTTCTGCGTTGGCGAACTGCTCGCTTTCGAGGTAGTCCATTCTCTCGTTGAACCATGCTATTGCATCGCTTTCGGTGCCCTTGAAGGACTTCTGCGCAAAGTTGTCCTTATTGGCGGAGATGAAAGAACTTACCTTGGGCTGTAGAAAAGTGTTTGCGTCATAATTTTTGGAACTGTCCTCAATCTGAATGATGTAGGCAGAGGTTTTATTCTCTTCGCACGATGTCAGGCCAAGCAGGAGCGCTGCGGCCATGGAAAAAAGGATCAGAATCCGTTTCATGTCGTTTTGTGTTTTTGTTGCTTTTCTATTTCTCTGAACTGTGGCGGTAGCCTGCCTCGAGGGCCGCTAGGTTTTTGTCGACTATGTCCTTGCCCTTGCGGGAGAAGACCTTGGCAACAGCGTCGCGGACAGCCTCATAGCTGAGGTCCAGCATGGGAATGGCTGCGCCGAGGAGTACCATGTTGGCGGCCTGTGCGGGAGCACCGGCTTCCTTGGCAAGAGCCTCCACATCCAGCATCACCGTATGGGGCAGCTTCTGCAGATGCGCGTATATCTCCTCTTTCTCAGGATAGTTCGGAATATTGACGAAAGGCACCGACGATGTGACGATCCATCCGTCCTTGGACAGCTCCTGCACATAGCGGAGGGCCTCCATGGGCTCGAGGGACATGATGATGTCCACCTTGCCGTAAGGGATCAGGTCGCTGTGGATAGGCTCGGAGGATATGCGCAGATTGCTCTGTACGTCGCCTCCGCGCTGGCTCATTCCGTGAACCTCGGCCTGCTTGATGTGAAGACCGTTGGTGAGTGCGGCCTCTCCGAGGACTGTGGCGATGGAGAGGATTCCCTGTCCTCCCACACCGGCTAATATTATGTCTTTTTTCATATCGGATTCTAAGTTTTTACGGATTTGACATTACTGCTGCTTTTTCTCCCTGGCGTGACGCTTGAAGGTCTGGATGCACTCGCGGCGGGGGATGACCACCGACACTCCTTTATATTCCACCTCCTCGCGGATAACGTTCTTTATCTCCTCCATGTTCTTGGCGAGAGGCACCACCACGCGGATGTGGGCCGGATCGACTCCGACTCCGGCGCAGATGCTCTCTATCCTGCCTGTACCTGCCGAGTCCTGCCCTCCGGTCATACCGGTGGTGAGGTTGTCGGAGATGATTACGACTACGTTCGCGTTGGAGTTGACGCAGTCGAGCAGGCCGGTGATGCCGGAATGTGTGAAGGTGGAGTCACCTATGACGGCGAATGAGGGGAACTGTCCTGCGTCTGCAGCACCCTTGGCCATGGTGATGGATGCGCCCATGTCGACGGTGGTGTGGATGGCTCTGAAGGGGGGCAGCGCTCCGAGGGTGTAGCAGCCGATGTCGCTGAACACTCTGGAGTTGTCATACTCGGCGGCTACCTCGTTGAGGGCGGCATACATGTCCCTGTGGCCGCATCCCTGGCAGAGGGCGGGCGGACGGGGCACGACGATATCGTCCTTGGGGAATGTCTTGTGGGGATTGAGATGCAGGGCTGCACGGACGCTGTCGGGGCTAAGCTCGCCGGTACGGGGAAGCAGGCCTGTAAGACGTCCCTCCACCTGTATCTCGGAGCCGATCATACCGCGGATCTTGTCCTCCACGAAGGGCTGCCCCTCCTCCATCACGATGACGCGGTGCACGCCCGAGGCCACCATCTCGCCCACCAGCTTGCGGGGAATGGGGTAGCGGGTGAGTTTCAGGACACCGCAGGGCACTCCTTTGGGGAAATTCTCCATCAGGTAGTTGTATGCAATACCGCAGGCAACGATGGCCAGTCCCCTGTCCTCTCCTGGCGTGAAGCTGTTGTGAGGGTCCTCCGCGGAATCCAGGCCGAACTGCTTCTTGTCCTTGATGAGCTGTTCGTTGCGGACGCGGGAGTTGGCGGGAAGGAGGATCCACTGCTTGGGATTGTCGGGAAAATGAATCCGGTTCTGGGGGCGGATGTCCTCACTGCCGTCCTTCTGGGTCCAGGTGGACACCTCCGCCCTGGAATGGGCCATACGGGTGGTGATGCGCATCAGCACGGGAATCTTCATCTTCTCGGAGTAGTCAAATGCCTCCCGCACCATGTCGTAGGCTTCCTGCTGGCAGGACGGCTCATAGTAGGGAATCATAGCGAAACGGCCGTAGAAGCGGGAATCCTGTTCATTCTGAGAGGAATGCATAGAGGGGTCGTCGGCGGCCACCACCACCAGGCCTCCGTTGGCTCCAGTCATGGCTGAGTTGATGAAGGCATCGGCTGCCACGTTCATTCCTACGTGTTTCATGCAGACCATGGCCCTCTTGCCCATATATGACATGCCGAGGGCGGCTTCCATGGCTGTCTTCTCGTTGGTACACCACTTGCAGAAGATACGCTCTGAGTCCGGATCGGCCTTCTGGCGGTTCTGGATGTACTCGGTGATCTCCGTGGAGGGAGTTCCTGGATAGGCGTAGACACCGGAAATGCCCGAATGAATCGCCGCCAGTGCTATGGCTTCATCGCCAAGTAATAGTAATTTCATAAAAAAATATAATTTGTTCTATCAATTACAAAGAAAAATCAGTCCGTAGGTTCAAAATTATAACTAATTATCTGAAAAGGCAAAATTTTTTCATTCAAATTACATAAAGTCATTGAAAATACGTATGTTTGCCCCCGATTTCTGTACAGTCATGAAAGTAGCTAAAACCTTGGCGGACTTCGAGTCTGCCCGCAAGTCTCTAGGAGACAAAACGGTAGGATTTGTACCTACAATGGGCGCCCTCCACGAGGGGCACGCCTCCCTTATCCGCAGGGCCGTTGCAGAATGCGACGCCGTAGTGGTATCCGACTTCGTCAACCCGACCCAGTTCAACAATAAGACCGACTTCGAGACCTATCCCCGCATCCTGGACCAGGACTGCGCTTTTGTAGAGGCTCTCGGAGCGGCCGTGCTCTTTGCCCCCCGGGTAGAGGACATCTATCCCGCCGGCACGGACTACGATCAGAGAATCTTCGACCTCGGAGGCCTGGACCAGTACGGGGAAGGCCCCAGGCGCCCCGGACATTTCAACGGCATGGCCCAGGTGGTCACCCGCCTCTTCGACATCGTCCGCCCCGACAGGGCCTACTTCGGGGAGAAGGACTTCCAGCAGCTGGCCATCATCGAGTATTTCGTCAAAAATCTCCACTACCCCATAGAGATAGTCCGCTGTCCCATTGCAAGGGCAGAGGACGGACTGGCCCTGAGCTCCCGCAACAAACTCCTGACCCCGGCCCAGAGAGCAGCCGCCCCCCACATCTACGCATGCATCCGGCAGACCGTGGACATGGTAGGCAAAATGCCGGTGGCCGAGGCGGTAAGGAAGACCACTGAGCTCATTGACGCCGAACCGCAGCTCAGGACGGAGTATGTGGAAATCATAAATTCATTAAATTTGCGTCCTGTCTCCAGCTGGGACGAGGCGGAGCACCTGCGGCTGACCTGTGCGGTCTACGCCGGAGAGGTCCGTCTGATAGACAACATAGCACTCAAGTAGAATGTACATCGAAGTAATAAAATCCAAGATCCACAGAGTCACCGTAACCCGCGCCAATCTCGACTACATCGGCAGCATAACGGTGGACCGTTCCCTGATGGAGGCCGCCGGTCTCTTCGAGGGCGAGAAAGTCTCCGTGGTCAATGTCACCAACGGCAACCGGGTGGAGACATACGTTATTCCGGGGGAGAAGGGCAGCGGCAGCATCGAGCTCAACGGCGCTGCGGCCCATCTGTTCTCGGCCGGGGATATTGTAATCATCATGTCGTATGCCATAGTTACTCCGGAGGAGGCCGGGACATTCCGCCCGAAGGTGGTGTTCCCGGATACCCGGACCAATAAGCTGGTGATGTAGATGCCTGTGGGAAAGCGTATAAAGAAGGCGGTACAATGGGTGGTCATGCTGCTGCTGGCCGCCGTGCTGCTGTATTTCGCTTTCCGTGGAGTGAAGTGGGCGGATTTCATGGACGGCATCCGCAGCTGTGACTTCAGGTGGATTCTGGTGTCGATGGCTGCCAGCATTCTGGCCTTTGTTGTCAGGGGGCTGCGCTGGAGGCAGGTGATGCTACCGCTCAATCCTTCCATTACCGTGCGGGAGGCCTATGACGGGGTGACGGTGGCCTACCTGACCAATTTCGCTCTGCCCAGGGCCGGAGAACTTGCCCGCTGCGGGGTCATTTCCGCCACCGGCAAGGCCTCGTTCGAGTCGGTGCTGGGTACAGTGGTGCTGGAGAGAAGCTGGGATATGGTGACATACCTTATTATATTGTTCCTCGTTCTGCTTGCCGGCGAAAGCTCGTTCGGCCGTTTCGTCTCGGATGAGGTGTGGCGGCCCGCCGTGGACTCGATGTCCTTCGATGTCCTGTGGCTGATAGGCGGAGCGGCTGCGCTCTGCGTCGGGGCCTGCATTCTGGTCTTCTGCTACAGGAGGCGCCTGAGCCGCTACAGATTCTTCGAAAAGCTGTTCTCGCTGGCCAGAGGCCTTATCGGGGGACTTACCGCCGGCCTGAAGATGAAGGGCAAATGGAAGTTCCTGCTCTACACCCTTCTCCTATGGGTATGTTACTGGGCAATGAGCTATTCGACCATTCTGGCCTTTCCTCAGGTGGCTGGCCTCAACTGGGCCGATGCCCTTTTCCTGATGGTGGTGGGCAGTCTCGGATGGATAGTCCCGGTGCAGGGAGGAATAGGGGCCTACCATTTCATATTGTCCCTGGCGATGGCTTCCATCTACTCCATACCCCAGACTTCGGGCGTGATTTTTGCTACTATCTCCCATGAGAGCCAGGCCCTGACTATGCTCCTGTGCGGTGCGGTCTCCCTCGGCTCCATATATCTCAAAAAACGTAAAACTGAAAAAAAGGCATGATTATGAGACGTCTTCTTCCCGCCTTTGCGGTTATGACACTGATGCTTTCAGCTTCTTTGACCTCCTATGCCCAGAAGAATCTGGTGAGGGACGTGGATTATTTCCCCCGCAGCGAGGTATATCTCCAGTACGGCACACCGTCACTGATGGAGCTGACGACGATTCTGTCTCCCGATTTCCATAGCGAGCTCGCCAACGGAGAGGCCCGCAACCAGAAGTTCTCCGGTATTGCCGGGGTAGGCTACAACTTCTTTGTGCATCCCAGAGTATCCATAGGCCTGGATTTCGGCTACGGCTACGGCAGTGCTGACATGTATATGGGAGAGAACTCGGAGACCGGTCCTGCCGGCGAACCGAAGTATGTGTGCAGGGCCACGGTGATGAGCTATTCCGGTCATCTGTCGGGAGCTTTCACCTACTGGCAGCAGGGCCCGATGGAATGCTCCGGAGCACTTTATGTAGGTGTCAGCTATATGGACGAATCGGTGGTCAATGCCGAGTCGGACGAGCTTGTCCCCAATGACCATCTCAATTTCTCCTTCCACATCACCGCCGTCAAGTTCCGTTACGGGGACATGGTGGGAGGATTCGCGGAGCTGGGCTTCGGTTACCGCGGTCTTCTGAATGTGGGCCTGTCCATAAAGATCTGACAGACCCTAAGGAATAAGAAAAAAATAAGATGCTTCAGATTTGAATCAGATTTTCATGGTCAGATCGGTTTTCGAAGAGGGAGTTTAGCGGGGCTAAATGACCGATGAGAAAATCGATATGGACTGGAAAGATTTTCAAAAATGACGCATGTTATTTTTTGAAGATTCCTAAGTTACCTGAAAAGTCCGAACAGCCTGGCGTCTATCTGGTCGCAGACCTGACTGAAATCCTCCTTGCGGTCCTCGAAACGGCAGGTATCCACGTCGATGATGAGCAGTTCTCCCTTGTACTCGGAGATCCACTGCTCGTAGCGGTCGTTGAGGCCCTTGAGGTAGTCGATGCGGATGCTGTTCTCGTAGTCGCGTCCCCTTTTCTGGATCTGCTCCACCAGGTTGGGTATAGAGGAACGGAGGTAGACCAGAAGGTCGGGATAGCCCACCATCCTCTGCATCAGCTCGAACAGGGAGGAATAGTTGTCGAAGTCGCGGGAGTCCATCAGTCCCATGTCGTGCAGGTTCGGCGCGAATATCATCGCGTCCTCGTAGATGGTGCGGTCCTGGATGACGTTCTTCCCCGAGTTCTGGAACTCCACGATGTCCTTGAGCCTCTTGTTGAGGAAGTACACCTGGAGGTTGAATGACCATCTCCGCATGTCGTTGTAGAAATCCACCAGATAGGGGTTGAATTCCACTGACTCGAAGTGGGGCTCCCATCCGTAATGCTTGGCCAGCAGACCTGTCAGGGTGGTCTTGCCGCTGCCTATGTTTCCTGCTACCGCTATGTGCATATTGTCTTGACTTAATCTTTCTATGTGCAAAAGTAAGGAAATTATTGTGAAATCTTCCAGCCGGAGATGTTGTGTGTCTCCCGGTCGAAGTCGATCGCGACCTTGACGACGGGCAGGCCGCAGAGGGCGAAGCGTTCGGGGTACTGCTTCAGGTCTATCTGCTGCATGGCGGCATCCGCGCCGGCGTCGAGCTTCAGCTCCACTAAGTAGAGTTTAGAGGCGGTGCGCATAACCATGTCGACCCTGCCTTTCGGGGTACGTACCTCCACGTCCACATAGTATCCGAGAAGGGAGAAGATGACGTAGAGCATCTGCTGCCAGTGGCCCTCGTAACCGGTGTTGTCGGTGTAGGGGACGGTGCCGAGGAAGGTCTGGAGGAGGCGGAGGGCGCCGTCGAGGTCCTCGTTCAGGATGGCTCCGTATATTCTGGCGACGGTGGTTGAGGCCTCGGTGGTGCACGGAGGGGTGACATAGTAGGGCAGGAGGGAGCGCATCAGGCCTATGCGCACCTCGTTGTTGGGAATATCCAGCGTGTAGAGGTCAATTATCCGGTCGTATGCCTTGATGGTGATATAGCCGCTCTGATACAGCAGCGGGGTTATCTCCGTCATTCTCTCCGTCGGGGCATCAAACGCCGGGGCAGGGGCTGAGTTTCCTCCTATGCGTGAGGGTGTGACGTGGAATTTTCTCATCATCTCTATCAGGTAGGTCGGTGTGCCGCTGCCGAACCAGTAGGAGTCGAGTTTTGCGTTGGCGAAGGCCCTGAGAAGGCTGAACGGATTGTAGATGTCAGGCGAGGGCCATGTGAAGTGGTAGCCGTCGTATTTGGATTTCAGTTTGTTCAGTGTCTCTTCGCGGCTGAGCTCCAGCCTCTGAGCCAGTCTGTCGATGTCCGGACTCATCTGGGTGAGCATCTCTTCCTCGGTGATGCCGCATACGGCTGCGTACTGCTCCAGCATGCTGATGTTCTCTAGGTTGTTGAGCTCGCTGAAGATGCTGAGCTGGGAGAACTTGGTGATGCCGGTCATGAAGACGAAGCGGAGATACGGGTCGCAGGCCTTGAGGGGGCTGTAGAAGTTTCGCATGACGTTGCGGAGCATCGGGAGGGTCGTATCCTCGTGCACCACGTCCAGCAGGGGTGCATCGTATTCGTCGATGAGCACGACCACTTTCAGCCCCGTCTGCCTATATGCGGTCTCTATCAGATTTTTCAGCCTGAGATTGGGGTCTTTGTCTTCGGGAACGATGCCGTACTCCCTCTCGTGCCATGAGAGCTGGTTGCTCAAAGCCGCCTCCAGCTGTTCTTTCTCCATGTGCTTTGCGATGCTCATATCGAAGTGCAGCACCGGATGCACCGTCCATTCCTTTTCCAGCGCCTCTATGGCCAGCCCCTGGAACAGTTCCTTCCGTCCCTCGAAATAACTGTGAAGGGTAGATACCAGCAGCGACTTGCCGAACCTCCTCGGTCGGCTGAGGAAGATGTACCTTGCCCCGGAGTGGGTCATGCGGTACACGTACTCGGTCTTGTCGATGTACAGGTAATTCTCATTCCGGATATCCGCGAATGTCTGTATGCCTATCGGGTATAGTCTCTGCTGTGTGTCCATGGTCATGCGCGTTTTCGTTTCCGACTCCAAATTTAGTTAAAATAGCCGAGATTCGGTAAATCTTGCTATTTTTGCTACATGATTCAGACATTCTATTTCAACGACCTGCGCACCTGCTGCTACGTGCTCTACGACGAGGTGGGAGAGTGCGCGATAATCGACCCGGGCTGCATCAAGCAGTCGGAGAAGGACAGACTGGTGAAGTTTATCGAGGAGAAGCATCTGCATCCCCGGATGATACTCCAGACCCACGGCCATTTCGACCACGTGATGGGCAATGCCTTCGTGGCCTCGAAATGGAACATACCCACATACCTCGCGGCGGCCGACATCCCCCAGCTCAGGCGCTCCAGCTCCTACGGCAGCTACTTCGGCTACGAGTTCGGGCAGCCCTCGGAGGACAATGTCCGCGACATAAAGGACGGGGACATCATCAATGTGGGGACAATACAGCTTAGGGTGCTGGCCTCCCCCGGACACACCGCCGGCGGGGTGCTCTTCTACGATGAGAAGGGCGGTTACGTCTTCACCGGCGACACCCTCTTCTGCGGCAGCATCGGACGCACCGACCTTCCTGGAGGGGACTTCGACCTGCTCAGTGAGAGCATCCGCACCAAGATACTGCCCCTGCCCGTGGATACTGTGGTATATCCCGGTCACGGTCCCGCCACCGACATCGGACGGGAGAAGATGACCAATCCATTCCTGGAAGACATCATTGCAAGGGAGATAGACCGGCAGCAGAACGCATAGGCATGCAGGACAGCGGCTACATAGACATCTGCAAGGCCTCGGTCCACAACCTCAAGGGCATCTCCCTGAGGATACCGCGGCATGCCCTCGTGGTCATCACCGGCCTGAGCGGCAGCGGAAAGTCGTCGTTGGCCTTCGACACCATCTACGCCGAGGCCCGGCGCCGCTACATGGACACCCTGTCCGCCTACGCCCGGCACTACATCGGCGTGATGGAGCGGCCGGAGGTGGAGAGCATCGACGGTCTCAGCCCTACCATCGCCATAGAGCAGAAGAGCACCAACCGCAACCCCCGTTCTACCGTCGGCACCATCACGGAGATTTCCGACTTCCTCCGCCTCCTCTACGCCAGGGCCTCCACGGCCTATTCGCCCGTAACCGGCAAGCCGATGGTCAAATACACCGACTCCGGCATCGTGGACCTGATCATGAAGGAGTACGCCGGTCGCAAGTGCATCATCCTGGCCCCCCTGGTCAAGGGCCGCAAGGGCCACTATCGCGAGCTGTTCGACAGCCTGCTCAAGAAGGGCCTGTCCTACGCCCGCATCGACGGGGAGATCCGTCCGCTCGGGGACATGACCTCTGGGGTGGACCGCTACAAGGTACATTTCATAGAGGCGGTCATAGACCGGGTGGTGCCCAAGGAGGAGGACGGCAAGCGGATCCGTGCCTCGGTCCTCTCCGCTCTGACGCAGGGCAAGGGTTCTCTGATGATCCTCGACCCTGAGACGGGGGAGGTCCGTCATTTCAGCAAGCATTTTATCTGTCCGGACAGCGGAATATCCTTCCCCGAGCCGGCGCCCCATACATTTTCCTTCAACTCCCCGGCAGGCGCCTGCCCGGTATGCAACGGCCTCGGCACCGTCCGGGAGGTGGACATGGCCAAGATAGTTCCCGACCCATCGCTGTCCATCGCGGACGGCGGCATTGCCCCTCTCGGCAAGAAGCGGGACAATGCGGTGTTCACGGTCCTCGAGGCGGTGGCCCGCAAATACGGTTTTTCCCTTTTCGACCCGATAAAGGACATTCCCCAGGAGACAATGAACATCATTCTCAACGGCTCGGAGGACCTGATCCGGGTGGATACCCGCGGCGGGCTCTCGGAGATGATCACCTTCCCGGGGCTGCTCTCGCGGTTCGAGGGGGACGGTGAGGAGGATGATGACAGCGTCGCCAGCAGGTATTCGAGCGAGGTGGTGTGTCCGGAGTGCCACGGCAAGCGGCTGAGGAAGGACTCGCTCTGCTTCAAGATCGGAGGGCTGGACATCGCGGAGGTCAGCGATATGGACGTGAGCGTGCTCTACGACTGGGTGGGCGGTCTGAAGGACAAACTCGACCCGAGGGGGCAGGCGGTGGCCGCCGATATCGTCAAGGAGCTCCGGGAAAGGATAGGTTTTTTAGTGGATGTCGGGCTGTCGTATCTCTCGCTGAGCCGCAGCACTATGTCGCTCAGCGGCGGGGAGAGCCAGCGCATCCGTTTAGCCACCCAGATCGGCTCCAAGTTAGTCAATGTGCTGTATATCCTCGACGAGCCCAGCATCGGGCTGCATCAGTCGGACAATATAAAACTCATCAACTCCCTCAGGCGGCTGCGCGACGAGGGCAATACGGTCATGGTCGTGGAGCACGACGAGGAGATGATGCGCAGTGCGGACTGGATCGTGGACATAGGTCCGGGAGCGGGCGAGAAGGGGGGAGAGGTGCTGTTCAGCGGACCGCCTCAGCTCAAGCTGGATCCGGGGTACAGGCTGCCGGCGGGCCTGCCGGTCATCGACAGGGAAAATGAAGGGGGGCTGACATTCGAATACCTGAAAGGGTCGCGGCAGATAGAGGTGCCGTCGTTCCGCCGCCCGGGCAACGGGAAGTTCATCACTCTCCGCGGGGCTTCCGGGAACAATCTGAAGGATGTGGACATCAGTCTCCCGCTCGGCTGCATCATCGGCATAAGCGGGGTCAGCGGCAGCGGCAAGTCCTCCCTTATCAACGATACTCTCATGCCGGTAATCAGCAACCGGCTCTACCGCTCCAGGTATTCGGTGCTTCCGTACAGGTCCCTGGAGGGCCTGGAGAACATCGATAAGCTCGTGGAGATAGACCAGTCTCCGGTAGGCCGTTCGCCGCGCTCCAACCCCGCGACCTACACCGGCGTGCTCACCTACATCCGCAATCTCTTCGCCGAGACTCCGGACGCCAAGATCCGCGGTTTCAAGTCCAATAAGTTCTCGTTCAATGTCAAGGGCGGCCGCTGCGAGGCCTGCAAGGGTGCGGGTGTGGAGGTCATCGAGATGAATTTCCTCCCTTCGGTGACCGTCACCTGCAAGGAATGCCACGGCAAGCGGTTCAACCCGGATGTGCTGGCTGTCAAGTACAAGGGCAAGAGCATCAACGACGTCCTCGAGATGACCATCTCCCAGGCCGTGGAGTTCTTTGCCCCCGTGCCGTCGATAGCCCGCAAGCTCAAGACCCTCGAGGACGTGGGTCTCGGCTACATCCGTCTCGGACAGTCCTCCCTGACCCTCAGCGGCGGAGAGAACCAGAGGGTCAAGATAGCGGCCGAGCTGGCCCGGCAGGATACCGGACGTACACTCTACATCCTCGACGAGCCGACCACCGGCCTGCATTCCGAGGACATCGCCGTGCTCATGAACGTGCTCCAGCGCTTAGCCGAGGGCGGCAACACTGTCGTCATCATCGAACACAACCTGGACGTCCTCAAGTCCGTGGACTACCTCTTCGACATGGGCCCGGCAGGGGGCCGTGACGGAGGCCGCATCGTCTCGCAGGGCACCCCCGAGCAGGTCGCCGCCGACCCCGCCTCGGTCACCGGTCCCTACCTCAGAACCCTATTGAAACTATAAGATGAAAGATATGATTACGGTATATTGCGACAGCCTGCAGGGCTTTTACGACTGCGCTCCCGGGACGACGGTGGGCGAGCTGGCACGGAAGATAGACACCGGATGCAGATATCCGGTGGTGGCCGCGCTGGTGGACAACATGCTCAAGGAACTGACCTTCCCGATATATACGTCCCATACCGTCAAGTTCATAGATTGCACGCATCCGGACGGACGCAGAACCTATTCCCGCTCCCTGTCGTTCGTGCTGCAGAAGGCGGCGGTGGACTTGTTCCCGGACCTCAGCCTTTTCCTGGACTACACCCTGCCCAACGGCCTGTACGGCGAGCTGCGCCGCGATACCGGAGACAGGGTATATGTCACCGAACCGGCAGGAGCGGACAGGGTGGGAGCCCTCCGCAAGCGGATGGCGGAGATAATAGCCGCGGACCTGCCTTTCGAGAAGAAGAAGATGACCAATGACGAGGCGGCCCGGCTCTTCCGCGACAACGGCCGGCCTGAGAAGGCCTCGCTGGTGGCCGATATGGAGAAGTTCTTCGTGTCGGTGTACTGGCTGGACGGCTATGCGGATACATTTTACGGTCCGCTGCTGGAGCGCACAGGAGAGATAGACGTATTCGACCTGATACCTTACGGGGACGGCTTCTGCCTCCAGTCGCCTTCGGCCTCCGACCCGTCGGTAATCTCGCCCTACAAGTACCAGGACAAGCTCAGCGCCGTCTTCAAGGAGAACTCCCGCTGGTGCTCCATCCTCGGAGCCCACGGTATCGGCTCGGTCAACGAGGCAGTCAGGCGCGGGGAGGCCAAGGATCTGATAGCCGTGGCCGAGGCCCTGCACGAGCGCAAGTACGCGCAGATAGCCGACCGCATCTACGACAGGCGGGATACTGTCAAGCTGGTGCTGATCGCCGGTCCGTCGAGCAGCGGCAAGACCACTACCTCCAAGCGCATAGCCATGCAGTGCCGGGTGCTGGGACTCCGCCCCCTGGTCATCGCCATGGACGATTATTTCCTGGACCGGGACAAGACTCCCAGGGACGTTAACGGCGAGTACGATTTCGAGAGCATCTATGCCCTCGACCTGCCCTTCCTCGGAGCACAGCTCAACGACCTGTTCGACGGCCGGGAGGTGAAACTGCCAAAATATGACTTCGTGAACGGATGCCGCCGCTTCGACGGCCGCAGGATGCAGATGCGCGAGGGCGATATCCTGATCATGGAGGGTATCCACGCCCTGAACCCCGAGCTGACCAAGCACATAGACGGGGAGAAGGTATTCCGCGTCTTCGCCTCCGCCCTGACCTCCCTGTCGGTGGATGAGAACAACTATATCTCGACCGCCGACAACCGCCTGCTGCGCCGCATGGTCCGGGACAATTTTACCAGGGGCATCACCCCTGAGGACACTATCCTCCGCTGGAAGAGTGTCCGCGCCGGGGAGGAGAAGAACATTTTCCCCTATCAGGAGAATGCCGACGCGATGTTCAACTCGGCCCTGCTCTTCGAGCTGCCCCTGCTCCGCTACTATGCCGAGCCCCTGCTCGAGCGCATCCCGCCCCTGTCGGATGCTTACTCCGAGAGCGTGCGGCTGCTCAAGTTCCTCTCCTACATTACTCCATTGACACCGGACGAGATAGACTGCATACCGCCTACCTCCGTGATGAGGGAGTTCATCGGAGGCAGCAGCTTCGAGTATTAGATTTTACCGCAGCCAGTTTTCCGGATTCTGCTTTTCGGTGCCCTTCCACAGTTGGAAGTGCAGCTCTGCGTTGCCGTCCTCGTTGAGGCTGATCTCGCCGATGCGGTCGCCGGTGGATATCTTGTCTCCGCTCTTGACATAGACCCGCTTGAGCTTGCAGTAGAAAGTGAAGTACTCGCCGTGCTGGACGAGGACGCACTGGTCGTAGCCGGGCATGACGAGGATCTGCTTCACTACTCCGTCAAATACGGCGTTGGCGTTGCTTCCGGCCGGGGCAGATATGTTGATGCCGTTGTTGTAGGGCATCTTGAGATTCTTGAATACGGGGTGGTAGTTCTGGCCGAACTTCTGGATGACCACTCCGCTTACGGGCCAGGGCAGCTTGCCTCTGTTCTCTCCGAACTTGGCGGAGAGGGCATAGTCGACGGCTGCGCCCTTGCCGGATTTCTGCTGCTTGACGGCTTCGGCCAGGATGCGCTCTATCTCCTTGTTGAGGCGCTCGACCTCCTTCTGCTTCTGCTGCAGCTCGCGCTTCATGGCACGTTCCTCCTTGGAGAGCTGGACTACCATGGAGTTGGCCTTTCGCTCCTCGGTACTGAGGGCATCCCTTTCCTTTTCCCTTTCGGCCTTGGCCTGCATTGAGCCTGCCTTCAGCTCCTCCAGGCGGGCATTCTCCAGCTGCAGGTCGAGTTCCGTGCTCTTGATGGCCATGGCCTGCTGCCGGACGGAAAGGGATATGTTCTTGAGGTAGGCCCAGCGGCGCAGTCCCTGGTTGATGTCCTTGCTGGAGAGGATGTACATGAACCAGACTTTGTTGTCGCGGGTCTTGTAGGCTCCTCTGACCAGGTCTGCATGGTACTTCCTGAGTGTGTCGAGACGCTCGTTGAGGCGGGCGATCTCGGCATTGGTGGACGATATGGAGCTGTCATATCCTGCGATGTCACTGTCCAGCCGGTCGATGAGCTTTTTGCGGGCTTCAAGTTTCTGCCTGGTGAGAATCAGTGTGTTGAGGCTCTGCTTCCGTTTTTTGGAAGTGGTACTCAGCTGTTTGTCAATCAAGGCGATTTCCTCCTCCAGCTGCTTCTTGCGCTCCCTCTGCTCCTGGACATTCTGGCTCCAGGAGGGGATGGCTGTCAGCACCGCGACGCACAGTATGATTATCCGTCTTGTCATCCGTCAGTACTATTTTCCGACCTCGGCCCTGCGTCTGGCTATCTTCTCACTCAGACCAAGGCTCGGGTCTATCTTGTCAGCATTGCCCCAGTAGAGGAAGGCGAGGTTGTATTCCTTCAGGGCGAACAGGGCTTCCGCGTAGTGGTCCAGAACCTCAGCGTTCTCCTTGCCTCCGTATACCATGGCGTCCTTGAGATATTTGCGGGCCTGCTCATAGTCTCCGGTGAGATAGAGCAGCCATCCGTAGGTGTCGAGATATGTCGCGTTCTCAGGTTCGTTGAGAATCGTCTTCCGGCTCATTTCCAGTGCTTTCTTTAGGTTGCGCCTTTCCTCGCTGAGGTAGTAGGCGTAGTTGTTGAGTATGGGGCTGTAATTGTCGTCTATTTTCAGGCCTTTCTCATAGCAGGCATAGGACTGACGCCGGTTGCCCAGCTCGTGATAGAGGTCTCCGAGGGAACCGTAGCAGTTGATGAGCATGGGATGGTCTCCTGGAATGTCTCTGAGTATCTGAAGGTATACCTTGACAGCCTCTTCTATGTCACCGTGCTGCCAGCAGGCTATGGCCAGGACTTCCCTGAGAGTGAAGTCGTCTGGGAATTTCTCTGTAGTCTGTCTTGCTGCCGCTATAAGCTGTTCCCAGTCCTCCAGATAGTACAGCTGTCCCAGAAGAGCGGAGTGGACGGATTTCACGTCGGGATGCAGCTCCACATTCCGCCTCAGGAGCTCCAGTCCCCTGTCCACGCTGTCCACTGCGATATAGTAGGTGCCGGCAAGACTCAGAACGGTGGTGTCCTCGGGGTGGGCGTGGAGAGTACAGAGTATCATGGTGTCCACCTGGGGCTTGAATACCTGGACCATGCCGGAGGGGAACACGATCTCCTGGAAGTAGCTGGATTTCATTTCCGGGTTCATGTCCGGTCCTGAAAGGAAGATGTCAATGTTTTTAAAATAGTAATAGAAGTTGCGCTGCATCCTGTACACTTCAGCCACTCCGAAATAGGCCGGGGTGAAATCCGGGTCCAGGGATAAGGCTCTCCTATAGTAGCGCAGTGCCGTAGTGTCCTCGTATCTGGACTTATGCAGGTCTCCCAGCAGCAGTGCGGTACGGGCGGAGGGGAACTCCTCGTCCATTCTGCGTACTACGGACTCCGCGTCGTCATAGCGTCCCTGGCGGATGAGTATCTCGTAACGGGCGTTGCATGTGAGTTCGTTGCTGCCTCGCAACTGTTCTATCTTGTCCAGGATTTCCAGAGCCTTGTCCAGTTCACCGCTACGGACAAGCAGGTCGATGAGCTCGTAATAGTAGTCGCTTTTTGAGGGGTGGTCAGCGATAAGAGTTTCGTATATGCTGATGGCCAGGTCGTTCTCTCCTATACCGGAATACAGCCGGGCAGTAGCCAGACTGTACCATGTGTTTCCGGGAGAGATGGCGGAAGCTTTGTCCAGAAGATTCATGGCCTTGTCGGTGTCATTGCGGCTGAGATGAATCATCGCCAGGTAATACATCGCAGCATCGTTTTCCGGCTCCAGCCTCAGGCAGTGGGACAGGCTGGATTCTGCGGAACTGTATTCCCCGGCACAGTATGCGCGGACACCTTCTATATAGTAGTCTTCCGCCCTGACTGTGTCTTTCTCTGATGCTCCGGCGCAGAAAGCCGATGAGAAGACCGCCAGTATGAGCAGGGCTGGCTTGAGTATGGCTGATCTCATGTGTCAGATATAAAAAATTCCTGAGGCAAAGATACAATATTCGAGCCGAAGATGCAGCAAATTGAATTATTTTTGCATCTATTTAAAAGGCAGCTGAATGTCATCAGACAGAATTGACCTAAGTACCGAAGACAGCCTGGTACGTGGATGCGTCAGGCAGGACAGAAGGGCCCAGAGGGCCTTGTACGAGAGGTTTTCCTCCCGTATGTTTGTCGTTTGTTTACGGTACGCGAGGGACAGGGACGAGGCTCAGGATCTGCTTCAGGAAGGATTTATTACTGTGTTCTCGAAGATCACTACCTTCAATTCCTCCGGCTCCCTTGAGGGGTGGATGCGTAGGATTTTTGTCAATACGGCCCTCATGAGGCTCCGCAAAGGGGATGTGCTGCGCGGGGCGGCGGATATGGATGAGCCTGTCGTCCGTGGTGTAAGCAGCGGTGAGGACTTACTCTCGGGTATAGGAGGCCGGGATATTCTCAGAATGATACGCCAGATGCCTGATGGTTTCAGAGCGGTATTCAATATGAATGTGATCGAGGGTTATACGCATCCGGAGATAGCCGAGGCTCTGGGAATATCGGAGGCAACGTCCAGATCGCAGCTCAGCAGGGCGAGAATGTGGCTGCAGGAAAGGCTGAGAGGTAATATGAAAGGAAAATGAAGAAAGAAGAAAAATACGAATTGTTTGACAGCAGAATCAAGGAAATGGTGGATTCCTGTTCCGAGACTCCTTCTGAGGATGTGTGGAAAGGAATCGAAAAGGAACTTGACAGACGCTCGGGGCTCGTCTTCTGGAGAAAGGCGGTGCGTTACGGTGCTGCTGCGGCAGTAGCGGCAACCTTGTTGGTAACCCCTTTCATGATGCGGCATGGAGATGACAATGTACCGGAAGTGGCGGTCGCCGAGGCTTCCGTGGAGCCTGCAGAAGCCGTCATGGACCGTTCCGGCAGTACTTTAAAGGCTCTTCCGGAGCTTTTGGCCCAGGCTCGGGTTCAGTCAGATCCGGTAGCGGCAGCGGCAAAGGAACTGCGTAGGCCTCAGGTGCAGGCATCCGCCGTGGTGGAGACATCCGGTATGGTCGGGAACACTGCTGCCGGGGATGAGGCTGAATGCTCAGTTCCCGATGTCTCCGGTATACCTTCGATTTATGACCGTGCGTCCAGTGCCGATTATATTGCAATGATGGTGGATGAACCTCAGGATGCCGCTGATGAGCATAGTGGAGCGGCCTTTTCGGTTTCAGCGGGGGGCAATCTCTCTCCGACCCGCGCCAGCGGTAATGTGGATTTCTCCCAGCCGAGCTACACTTGGGGCGCCGCCGGCTCCTCTTCCAATGTTGCCGGTATAGTTCCGGCGACTGAACCCAGGCATTATTTTCCTGTGTCGGTAGGTCTCGAACTTAAATATTCATTCCTGGACAATCGGCTGGGAGTGGGACTGGGGGTCAATTATACCTTCCTGAACAGCCGTTATGAGGCGCTGGTGGACCATCAGTTCCAGGCCTCGGTGGATCAGTCTGTCCATTATCTCGGTGTCCCTCTGAACTTCTATGTCGGTATTCTGTCCTCCGACCGCCTTTCGTTTTATGCCAGTGCCGGGTGTATGATGGAGCGGGCTGTTAAGGTGTCTTACGATATCACGGACTTACATTCAGTTACCTATAAGCAGCACAGAAAGGCGGAAGGTCTGCAGTGGTCGGCCAATGTAGGCCTGGGTCTGGAGTATCGTTTCATTGACTTTATGGGTCTGTATGTGGATCCACGTCTGACTTATTTCTTCGATTGCGACCAGCCCTATTCTGTCAGGACTGAGCAGCCTCTTCAGTTCAATCTTGAGATGGGCTTCCGCTTCCATATCGGAGCTTGAGTTCCCGTGCCATCCTTGAGGCGAAGATGAACTCTTCCAGTTTGGCGTTGTCCGATGTGAGGATGGTATCCTTGGAGCCTTCCCAGTATTTCTCGCCATTATGGATGAACAGCACTTTGTCACCGATTTCCATGACTGAGTTCATGTCGTGTGTATTGATGATGGTCGTGATGTTGTACTCCCTTGTAATTTCCTGTATCAGACGGTCTATCATCAGGGATGTCTGAGGATCCAGCCCTGAGTTGGGCTCGTCGCAGAAAAGATATTGGGGATTGAGGGCTATGGCGCGGGCGATACCGACTCTTTTCTGCATGCCTCCTGACAGTTCCGAGGGGTATTTCCTGTCGACTCCTTCCAACCCGACCCTTCGGAGACAGAATGCGGCTCTGCTGCGTTTTTCGCTGCGGCTCATGTCTGTGAAGAAATCCAGAGGGAACATGACATTTTCCAGAGCTGTAGCGAAGTCGAACAGAGCACTGCCCTGAAACAGCATTCCCATCCGGCTGCGGATTTTCTTTTTTTCAGTATGGGATAAGTGGTTGAAGGCTGTTCCGTTAAGCAGCACATCTCCTTCATCCGGTTCCAGCAGACCTACTATGGATTTGAGCAGCACGGTCTTGCCTGAGCCGCTGGCGCCTATTACCAGAGAACATTGACCGGGCAGGTACTCGGCGTTTATGTCCTTGACAGCTGGCCTGCCGTCAAAATATTTGGTCAGGTGGCGTACAGTGATCATAACATGATGCGGGTGAGTATTAGATTGAATATCAATATCATTGCGCTTGAGATGACGATGGCTTTCGTGGCGCTGCGGCCTACTCCGAGGGAGCCTCCTATGGCATTGTAGCCGTAGTATGCGGATAAGGAGCTTATGATGAAGCTGAATACAGCTGTCTTCATCAGACTGTATGTTATGTAGTAGCCGTTGAAGGCGAATTGTATGCCGGTCAGATAGTCAGCGGTCTTGATGATGCCGGTGGCGGCTATCAGAAGGTAACCGCCCAGCAGCCCCATTATGAAGCTCATCAGGGTAAGGAGGGGGTTGAGCA
>DVHI01000060.1 GCA_018712275.1 Candidatus Coprenecus avistercoris
GTATCATATTTTGGGACTTTTACTACCTTTGGATGGCAAAATTAAAAACAACTTAATAACGTATTAAGACTATACTTTTATGAAAAAAATCCTATCGCTAATCTGCGTCGCCGCATTGTCCGTTTCCTGGGCTGGCGCACAGGCTCTTCCAGAGCTTGATCCATTCAGCTGTACCAGTATCATGGTTGGTAAGAAAGCCTCTGATGACGGGGCGGTCATTACCTCGCACACATGTGACGGTAATTACCGTACATGGGTCGGTATTGTGCCCTCCATTACCTATCAGAATGATACAACGGTGAATGTCTTCCAGAACCGCCTGCATACGGAATCCGTCAAGGGCAGTTACCGCATGACGCTGAAGGGTGCAATATTCCAGCCCGCAGGCACTACTTTCCGTTTTGTGGACACAGCCTATCCCTGCCTCAATGAGAAGCAGCTGGCAATGGGTGAGACTACTATCACCGGCCGTCGTGACCTCGTCAACCCTGACGGCATGTTCATGATCGAGGAACTGGAAAAGATAGCCCTGCAACGCTGCTCAACGGCCCGTGACGCCATACGCCTGATGGGAGAGCTCATCGAGGAGTACGGTTACGGTGACTGGGGCGAGTGCCTGACCATCGCCGACAAGAATGAGGTATGGCACTTCGAGGTGTTCGGAGAAGGCAAGGACAATATCGGAGGCGTGTGGGCAGCTGTCCGTGTCCCCGATGACCATGTGGGAGTCTCTGCAAACATTCCCCGTATCTCCACCCTCGACCTGAAGGATACCGACAACTATATGGCCTCCGACAATGTATATGACGTGGCCAGGAAGCTGGGTTATTGGGACGGCAAGGAGCCCTTCCGTTTCTGGAAGGCATACGGTGGCGGCAAGAAGGCATTCAGCGTGCGCGAGTACTATATTCTCAACAAGCTTGCCCCTTCTCTCGGTCTCGAGTACGATTCTGAGGAACTTCCCCTTACCGTTAAACCCGAGCATGCGGTTTCCACCGAGGAAGTGATGGCTCTGCTCACCGAGACCTACGAGGGCAGTGAGTTCGACGTTACCCGCAATCTCAAGATAGAGGTCAAGGACCGCAAGACCGGAGCAGTGGATACTGTTATCTCTCCTGTCGCCAATCCCTGGATGACCCGCGATACCCGCAACCTGTTCAACGCCCTGAAGCCCGGATCAGTGGACAGTTACCGCCTGGTAGCCGTGCCCCAGTGCTCTTACTCGACGGTTATCGAGCTGCACAGCGACCTGCCCGATGCAGTCGGCGGAGTACTCTGGATATCGTTCGACAATCCCGGACAGAGCCCCCGTATCCCCATTTATTGCGGAACAACCTCTCTGCCCGAATGTTTCAGCATCTGCGGCCAGTACGGCTATGACGAGAATTCCATCATCTGGAAGTTCCGTCCTGCCAACAAGCTCGCCACGGTACGCTGGGGTGCGACCAAGGATGTGATTTTCGATGCAGTAGACCATTTCAAGGCTAAAGGAGTCCGCGAGGAGGCTTTCGTAAGAGAGCAGTATTCGAAGATTCTCGCCGAAGAGGGTGAAGAGGCTGCACTGGAGTATCTCACAGGGTATACCGCAGACTTTGCCGGAGCCGCCATCCTGAAGTGGGAGGAGCTTGCGCTGCAGTTCTGGGCAATGTTCGCCCGCGGTTTCTAAGATGAGGGCCGCAAAGGTAATATTGATAACGGGAGCCACTTCCGGATTCGGCAGGACCGCGTCCGGAATGCTCTCTGCCGCCGGTCATACCGTCTACGGTACCGGCCGCTCGGTACAGGAAGGGACACGTGACGACGGGGTGCGTATGCTGCGTCTGGACGTCACGGTCCCTTCTTCTATTGAGGAGGCTGTCGGGAAAATCATCGCAGCGGAGGGACGCATCGACGTGCTGGTGAACAATGCCGGCGCGGGCATCGGCGGCTCCCTCGAGCTGGCTACCGAGGAGGAGAGGCGCTGGCAGATGGAAACCAATTTCATGGGCATGACCCGTGTCTGCTCGGCCGTTCTTCCGTACATGAGAAGGCAGCGCAGCGGGCGCATTATCAACATCAGTTCCATAGCCGGGGTGGTTGCAGTTCCCTACCAGGGGTTCTATTCCGCCTCGAAGTTCGCAATCGAGGGGTACAGCGAGGCCCTTGCAGTGGAAGTGCGGCGTTTCGGTATCCGGGTCTGTCTCGTAGAGCCCGGGGACTTCCGTACCGGCTTTACCTCTTCCCGGAAAATGTCGGAGGCGACACTCGCCGATCCGGATTACTCCGAATCATTCCGAAGGACCATGGCAGGTGTGGAGAAGGACGAGACCCGTGGATACGACCCGGCCAAAGTGGGCAAAGTCCTGTGCCGCCTCGTCTCCTGCCGCCGTCCGGGATTCCGCACCCTCACCGGCAGCTTCCTGCAGACCGCCTTCGCCCGCGCCTCCCGCATTCTCCCCGGCCGCCTCACCCAGCTCCTTCTCACATGGTTCTACTCCGTCTGATGTTTGGAATGATGATTGGAGCGAAGCGACATTCTCCCCTTACTGGGAAGGGGTTCGGGGGATGGGAGAGAAGAGGCGCTCCCTTGGGAGCACGAAAAAAGCCTCTGAAATGCTTCAGAGGCTTTTTCCGTGCTCCCTCAGGGGCTCGAACCCTGGACCCCAACATTAAGAGTGTCGTGCTCTACCAACTGAGCTAAGGAAGCGTCCGTTTTGGGACTGCAAATGTAGAAGAATTGTTTCAAAATACAAAATTATTTTATAAAAATTTCAACAGAAAATGAGGAAAATTTTTACCATCCTGGTTGTGGCCGCTGTAACAGTGGGGATTAGCTCCTGTTCGAAGAAAGAAGGGAGACTCGTTGATTATGTGAACCCGATGGTCGGCACGGACTTCACCGGCCATACTTTCCCGGGAGCGACGGCTCCTTTCGGGATGGTGCAGCTGAGTCCCGACACCAGGATTGATACCTGGGAGGGCTGCTCCGGCTACCATTATTCGGATGACACCATTATAGGTTTCAGTCATACCCATCTGAGCGGTACGGGTGTCCTCGATTACGGGGATGTGCTGCTGATGCCCGTCATGAGATACGAGCTGGATTCTCTGGACAGGGAGTGGTATCAGTCCCGATTCTCCCATAAGCGGGAGGAAGCTGCGGCTGGGTATTACTCGGTACTGTTGGACCGCTGGAACATCCTGGCGGAACTGACTGCCGGCCCCAGATCCGGAATGCACCGCTATACCTTCCGGAGTACCGGAGGTGAAGGAGAGGCGCCTTCCATCCTCATAGACCTCGTGCACAGGGACCTTCTTCTGAACTCGGATATCCGTCAGGAGAGCGACAGGGTAATTACCGGGTTCCGCCGCTCGAAGTCGTGGTCTGAAGACCAGATGGTGCATTTTTATATGGAATTTTCGGAGCCTGTGGCAGAGTACAGGCATTTTGGAGAAAAAGGAGCGCTCGTCACATTTGCCCCCGGGACCGGGCAGGTGACGGTCAAGGTGGGCATTTCCTCCGTATCATCGGATAATGCCCGCGAAAATCTTCTGAGCGATGTGCCGGAGGACAGTTTTGATTTCGATGCCCGCAGGGCCGCGACGGAAGAACTGTGGGAGCGGTATCTTTCGAAGATAGATGTGCGTGGGGAAAACGGCAGAGGAGACCGCGAGAGGCTGCGGACCTTCTATACGGCATTGTATCATACCGCCATTGCCCCCAATATCTTCTCCGATGTCAACGGGGAATACCGGGGAATGGACAGGCAGATACACAGGGCGGAGGGATTTGACCGCTATACCGTATTTTCCCTCTGGGATACCTTCCGGACCCTGCATCCGATGCTGACGCTGATTGAGCCGGAGCGGACGGAGGACTTCCTGCGTTCCTTCCTGACCATCTGGAGGGAGGGCGGCAAGCTGCCGGTATGGGAACTCAGCGGCTGGGAGACCAACTGCATGATCGGATACAACTCCACACCCGTGATAGCCGAGGCCCTGAGCCATGGGATAGGGCTGGAGTATGCGCCGGAGCTGCTGGAGGCGATGGTGGAGTCCTCGTGCAAGGACGAGTTCGGTATCAGCCACTACCGTCAGCGGTATGTCGTGCCGGCGGAGGAGGAGCATGAGTCGGTGTCGAAGACCCTTGAGTATGCTTACGATGACTGGTGCATCGCGCAGGTGGCCGATATGGTCTACAGGCAGACCGGGGAGCAGCGTTATGCGGATATCCGTGACCGGTACCTGAAATATTCGGCCAGTTACATCAACGTCTGGGACCCTGAGACCGGCCTGATGCGTCCGATGATGAGCGGCCGCTGGCTCACGCCGTTCGAGCCGACGGAGGTCAACAACCATTATACCGAGGCCAATTCCTGGCAGTACAGTTTCTTCGCTCCCCATGACGTCAACGGACATATTGCGCTGATGGGCGGGGACGAGGCTTTCTGCGCCAAGCTCGACTCCCTCTTCTCGGCCCCGGAGCGTACTACCGGACGGACCCAGGTGGACATCACCGGTCTGATAGGCCAGTACGCTCACGGCAACGAGCCCAGCCATCAGACGGCCTACCTCTATGCGTATGCCGGCCAGCACTGGAAGACCTGTGCGATGGTCCGTCGTGTCCTGGACGAGCTCTATACCTCTGAGCCGGACGGCCTCTGCGGCAACGACGACTGCGGACAGATGTCGGCCTGGTACGTGATGAGCGCCATCGGACTCTATCCGGTCACTCCAGGCAGCGGAGTCTATGTGCTGAGCGCTCCGGTCTTCGAACGGACAGTGCTCTCGCTCGGCGGGGACAAGCGGCTGACCATCAAGGCGGTGTGCGAGGGTGGAAATATAGATCGCTGCAAATACATATCGGCCGTGCTGTTCAACGGGCAGCCCTATAGCCGCAGCTACATCCGGTGGGATGACATCCGCGAGGGCGGAGAACTGGAACTGACGCTGGTGCCGGAGCCGGACTATGACTTCGGCACGGCGGTGGAGGACAGGCCCGTATCGCGTCTGGACAAGTCCGGCTTCGTGCGCAATCCCTGGTTCGAGGCGTCTTCCGACATCTTCGAGAAGTCCATGGAAGTTGCGGTCAACAGCGGCACACCGGACTGCAGGGTATATATAAAGGTGGGAGGCGGCCGCTACCGGGAATATACCGGCCCGGTGACCCTGGACCGCACCACGCGCCTGAGCATATACTCCGAGGCCCCCGACGGCAGCCGCAGCCCGGAGGTCTCGGCGGTATTCCACCGGATGAAGGACGATATGGACATCACGACCTACTGCGAGTACAACCCTCAGTACAATGCCCGGGGTCCCCGCGGCCTTATAGACGGTCTGCGCGGCAGCGTCAACTGGAAGACAGGCGGATGGCAGGGCTATCAGGATACGGATTTCACGGCGGTGGTGGATCTGCGTAGTGTGCGTACGGTCAGCACCTTCGGCTCCGGCTACTGTCAGGATGCCCGCTCGTGGATATGGATGCCGCGGTATGTGGTGTACAGCGTCTCAGTGGACGGGGAGAATTTTACCCCAGTCGGCAAGGTGGACAACACAGTGGAAGAGCAGGACTACACCATTCAGACCCGGGACTTCGTGCTGCGGCTGTCTGAACCGGTGGCGGTCAGGTACGTGAAGGTCTTCGCGAAGAATTTCGGTACCATCCCCTCGTGGCACCTGGGAGCCGGCGGCGAGGGCTTCATCTTCATCGACGAGATCTGGGTCGAGTAGAAAAAACTGCGGCGGGTCTTCTTTCTGAGGCCCGCCGCAATTTGCTTTAAGGAGTGCTGTTTTACAAAGTACCTTGTTTTAATTTTTCCACATAGTCATTGATCCGCTGCATCTCCTTGGGAATGTCAATGGCCTGGGGACAATGCTCGTTGCACTGCCCGCAGCCTATGCAGTGGTCGGCCTGACGGAGCTTGGGCACGCTGCGGTCGTATCCTATGAGGAAGGCGCGGCGGGCCTCACGGTAGTTGCTGTCGCTGCTGCTGACGGAGAGGTTGCCCTCGTTGACACACTTGTTGTAGTGCAGGAGCACTCCGGGTATGTCGATGCCGTAGGGGCAGGGCATGCAGTACTGACAGTCGTTGCAGGGGATGGTCGGGTATTCGTGCATCTGGCGGGCAGTCTCCTCGAGGAAGGCCTTGTCCTCATCGGTCAGGGGCACGAGAGGGGAGTAGGTGCGGATATTGTCCTGCAGGTGCTCCATGTAGGTCATGCCGCTGAGAACCGTCAGGACCATCTCGGGCGAACCGGCGAAACGGAATGCCCAGGATGCGACGCTGCTTTGAGGGTCCTGCTCTTTGAGGCGGGCGGCGATGCGGTCGGGAACATTGGAAAGGCGGCCGCCGAGCAGGGGCTCCATGATAATCGAGGGAATGTTTCTCTTACACAGCTCTCCGTAGAGGTATTCGGCATTGACGTTGCCGGGTGTGGCATGGCCCCAGTCGAGATAGTTGAGCTGGATCTGGACGAAGTCCCAATGGATGTCATCGTGCATGGCCAGCACTTTGTCGAAGACTTCCTGCTGCCCGTGGAAGGACCAGCCGAGGTGGCGTATACGGCCTGCCTCACGTTCCTTGATGAGAAAGTCCAGCATCCCGTTGTCGATGTATCTTTTCTGGAAATCCTCCATGTTGCGGCCGATGGAGTGCAGCAGGTAGTAGTCGATGTAGTCTGTCTGCAGGTCGATGAACGACTGGCGGTACATGGCCATCGAGCCTTCACGGCTGGGGTCGCCGAAGTTGGACAGCTTCGTGGCAATATAGTAGGAGTCCCTCGGGTAACGCTTGAGGGCTATGCCGGTGGCATCCTCCGAGAAGCCGCGCAGGTAGGTCGGAGCCGTGTCGAAATAGTTGATGCCGTGCTCTATGGCATAATCCACCAATGAGTTGACCATCTCCTGGTCTATCTCGCGTTTGCTCCCTTCCGAGGAACCTTTCATAGGCCAGCGCATGCAGCCGTAGCCGAGCAGGGAGATGCGGTCCCCGTTGAGATTGCGGTAGGTCATCCTGCCTTTGGGAACCTCTGTTGCGGAATTGCCACCCTTGTCAGAGGCGCATCCTGCGGTCAGTATGGTAGCCGCTCCTGCAGCGCCCGTTATCTTCAGGAAGTCTCTCCTGGAAACTTTATTGCCGTTGTCCATAATATCAGTGTTGTAATGCAGGATGCAAATTTACAATTTTCGGATAAGATTGAAAAAGGAATTTGTAAAAGTCCGCTGAGGCCGTGGAAATCGTATCGGTTCTGTACAGGAGACGGCACATCCAGGTAAAGCACGGAATAAGAATCATTTAAGGTGATACGGAATGATGATTTTGTCATGTTTGTCAAATTATTTTGCGGGTGAAAGGGAAAAAATGTTAGTTTTGCATATCTAAAATCTGGATGTGCCGTCTCCTGTACAGAAACGGTACGCCCGGGTAAAAGTTGTAACTGGTATGTATTCGCCTGATTCTCATTTGTTTACTCGAGGGTTTGGGAGCCAGAACTACACCCTTTGCCATGAAAAGCAGCATTAATTCAGTAAATGAAAGTGCCATGCGCATCTGCCGTCAGCTGATGCTGACGGAACTCTCCTCCATGGATGGAAGGGCACTGGAAGCTGCGGCCCGAGGCTGCTGTGCCTGGCTACAGGGATTTGCCGGTGCAGACGCGCACCTGGATGCCGCAGCGGGAGAATTGTCGGGCAGGATCTGGGATGCAGGACTTGCAATGGCTGCCTCCCCGGACCATTTTCCTGAAACAGATGTGCTTTACGCCCATCTTGCCCTATACCGTGCCGCTTACGGTCCTACTGTACAGCCGTCCGATTATTCCAAGGCGGAGAAATGCGATATGCTGGCTTCCTCTCTCCTGAGCCGTACAGCAGGAAAATATTCCGCGTCGGACGAAAAATCTATTGTCCTGATGCATATTGCCGCCCATCTTTACTGCTATGTAGTGCCGGAGGACCTCGAAGGGGATGATACCCTTGAATATATGAGGGCAACAGCGCAGAATTGGGAGCATGACGTGCATGCGGGTCCGGATATTCTCCTGCGCCGTCTATGTGCCCTCGAAGCGGCGGACGGCCTTTTCGGAGAATGGCGCCCGACCATTCCGGCAGCATCCCGCCTTGCGTCCGCCGGCGGACTCGCCCCCCTCTGCAGCATCCTTGCCCGCCGTCTCGATGACCCTGCAGCACTCGCCGATGCCTGCGCCGCCCTCGAACGACATCTGTCATTGTCACAGGATATTGCAGCAGCGGCCTCCCTCCTGGAAGGATTAAGTGCCTTGCGGCTGCTGACGGAGGAGGGGGCGGCTCTGAACTGCGCTTGAGGAGTGCTGGGGCCGATGATTTCAACTCCGGGAAGACCTGCTGAGGCCGTTTCGGACATAGTTCAGTAGACATAATTTTAAGAATGCCTGATAATCATGATGTTATATGAATCTGGCAGAGATAAAACATATTAATACTGACGGCCATATCCAGATAGGAGGGAATGTGACTTTGGAGTAAAACCAATGGCAACACTGCACTGAATTGAGAAATAACACTAACATAAAAAATTTCATCAACTATGAAAGGAATCGTACTGGCCGGAGGCTCCGGCACCAGACTCTATCCCATAACGAAAGGGATCAGCAAGCAACTCATTCCGATCTACGACAAGCCGATGGTGTATTACCCGATATCGGTGCTTATGCTTGCGGGAATCAGGGAGATACTTATAATATCTACCCCTCAGGACCTGCCCGGGTTCAAGAGACTTCTGGGTGACGGCTCAGACTTCGGGGTGCGCTTCGAGTATGCTGAGCAGCCGTCGCCTGACGGACTGGCACAGGCATTCATAATAGGAGAACAGTTCATAGGCGGCGATGCAGTATGTCTTGTTCTGGGTGACAACATCTTCCATGGCAGCGGGTTCTCCCGTCTGTTAAAGGAAGCTGTCAGAAGTGCAGAGGAAGACAGGAAAGCTACTGTATTCGGGTATTGGGTATCAGACCCCGAAAGATACGGTGTAGCGGAATTCGACAGCGAGGGCAACTGCCTGTCTATCGAGGAAAAGCCCAAGGAACCGAAATCCAACTACGCAGTAGTGGGACTGTATTTCTATCCCAACAAGGTGGTTGATGTGGCCAAGCACATAAGACCATCCGCCCGTGGCGAACTGGAGATAACCACCGTGAACCAGGAATTCCTGAAGGACGGGGAACTGAAGGTGCAGGTATTCGGACGCGGCTATGCCTGGCTGGATACCGGCACACATGATTCCCTTGCGGAAGCCTCCACTTTCGTGGAGGTGATAGAGAAGAGGCAGGGCCTCAAGATAGCATGCCTGGAAGGCATCGCCCTGCGCAAGGGATGGATTACCGTCGATAAGATGCGTGAACTGGCCCAGCCTATGGTTAAGAACCAGTATGGGCAATACCTGCTGAAGGTTATTGACGAACTCAAGGAGAATCACTATTATGGAAGTAATCAGGACTGATATAGAAGGAGCCGTAATCATAGAGCCTCGTATTTTCGGGGATGCAAGAGGATATTTTTTCGAGTCCTACAGCCAGAAGGAATTCGATGAGAAGATAAGTCCCGTACGTTTCGTGCAGGACAACGAGTCCTTCTCATCGTACGGAGTACTGCGCGGCCTGCACTTCCAGAAGCCGCCGTTCGCCCAGAGCAAGCTCGTGAGGGTAATATCCGGTAATGTCATCGACGTTGCGGTGGACATACGGGCTGGATCCCCCACATACGGACAGCACGTGGCGGTGGAGCTCTCGGGCGAGAATCACCGTCAGTTCTTCATCCCACGCGGATTTGCCCATGGCTTCGTCGTACTCAGCGAGACGGCTCTGTTCCAGTACAAGTGCGACAATTTATACGCCCCCCAGAGCGAGGGCGCGATAGCATGGGACGATCCGGCCCTGGCCATCGACTGGAGGATTCCCGCGGACAGGATACTCCTCTCCGATAAGGACAGGCATCACCCTCTGTTGAAGGACATGGAGCCGGTTTTTGAATACAACACTGATTTATACAGATAGATCCGGAATATGAATATACTAGTAACCGGCGCAAACGGACAGCTCGGAACGGAGATGAGGCTGGTCAGCCGCAGGAGCGGCGATACATTTTTCTTCACCGACGTCGTGGAGGTGGAAGGAGTGGATACAACCATCCTGGACATTACCAGAATAGAAGATGTCAGACACTTCGTGAAGGCCAACAACATAGGCTGCATCGTAAACTGTGCGGCCTACACCAATGTGGACAAGGCCGAAAGCGACGAGGCATTCTGCGAACTGCTGAACGCCGAGGCTCCCAGGAACCTTGCAGAGGTGATGGGGGATGCCGGAGGTCTTCTTGTACACATATCCACCGATTACGTGTTCGGAGGCAACAGGAACAATACCCCGTGCAGGGAGAACGAACCCGCCAACCCTACCGGTGTATACGGGAGGACAAAACTTCACGGGGAACAGTACATCACGGCATCAGGATGCGATTACGTGATAATACGCACTGCATGGCTGTACAGTGAGTTCGGCAGGAACTTCGTCAAGACGATGCTTGATCTCACGGCCTCCAGACCTGAGCTGAAGGTGGTGTTCGACCAGACTGGCACACCGACTTACGCCCTGGACCTCGCAGAGGCTGTCATGACGGTCCTGAGCGATTACGTCATCAGTCACAGGGAAGGTGCCCATTACGAAAAAGTAGGAATATATCACTTCTCTAATGAAGGAGTGTGCTCGTGGTACGACTTCACAAAACATATCGCGGAATATTCGGGCCACACGTCATGCTGCATCCGTCCCTGCCACAGCGACGAATTCCCCAGTCCGGTCAGACGGCCGGCATATTCGGTGCTGGACAAGACCAGAATAAGGGAAACATTCGGGATAGACATACCCTATTGGACGGATTCATTAAAGGTGTGTCTCGACAATCTCAAGAAAAAAAGATAATACAAAATGGAATACAAGCGCAACATACTGATAACCGGGGGCGCTGGCTTCATAGGGAGCCATGTGGTGCGCCTCTTCGTGAACAAATACCCTGAGTACCGCATAGTGAACCTGGACAAGCTGACCTATGCGGGCAACCTGGCGAACCTCAAGGACATCGAGAAGGCTCCGAACTACGAGTTCGTGCGTGCCGACATCTGTGACTTCGAGACGGTCTGCGGCATCTTCCGGAAATACGGCATAGACGGAGTCATCCATCTGGCCGCCGAGAGCCATGTGGACCGCTCCATCAAGGACCCGTTCACCTTTGCCCGGACCAACGTCATGGGCACTCTCTCTCTCCTTCAGGCCGCGAAGGTGTACTGGGAGTCGCTTCCGGAGAAATACGAGGGGAAGCGTTTCTACCACATCTCCACCGACGAGGTGTACGGAGCCCTGGAACTGACCGACCCCGAGGGCATCAGGCCACCCTACACGACGGCCGCCTCTTCCTCGGAGCATCACCTGGCCTACGGCCGGGACTTCTTCTATGAGGACACGAAGTACAGTCCCCACAGTCCTTATTCCGCCTCCAAGGCATCGAGCGACCATTTCGTGCGTGCGTTCCACGACACCTACGGTATGCCCACGATAGTGACGAACTGCTCCAACAACTACGGTCCGTACCAGTTCCCGGAGAAGCTGATACCTCTGTTCATCAACAATATCCGCCACCGCAAGCCGCTTCCGGTCTACGGCAAGGGAGAGAACGTGCGGGACTGGCTCTACGTGGAGGACCACGCCAGGGCCATCGACCTGATCTTCCACAAGGGCAAGGTGGCCGACACGTACAACATCGGCGGCTTCAACGAGTGGAAGAACATCGACCTCATCAAGGTGGTTATCAGGACGGTGGACAGGCTTTTAGGCCGTCCCGAGGGCGCGGACATGGACCTTATCACCTTCGTGACTGATCGTGCCGGACACGACATGCGCTACGCCATCGACAGCACCAAGATCCAGAAGGAGCTGGGCTGGGAGCCGTCGTTGCAGTTTGAGGAGGGCATAGAGAAGACCGTCCGCTGGTATCTGGACAACCAGGCGTGGATGGACAATATCACCTCGGGCGAGTACGAGAAGTACTACGAGGACATGTACGGTAACAGATAGTTCGAAATCATTATGGACGGAAAATCACGTGCCTGGAATAAACTAACGATTATAAGATTACACCAAAATGCGTGCATCAGTACTCCGTAAGTCTCCGGTATATCAATTCTGCTTGATAAATAGGAAGAATACATGAAAAATAAACAATACTGTTAAT
>DVHI01000061.1 GCA_018712275.1 Candidatus Coprenecus avistercoris
CGTACTCCGGAACTTTCCCGAGGTCAGTCATGAACACGAAACTGGTTCCGAAGAAGTCCAGCCGGTATCCGAGCGTCTGCGTTGCGTCGTGCGGCACCTCGAAAGCCAGGCACCTTACGCCCCGCATCTCCGTCTCGAATCCGGGCCGGAGCACCCTGCGCGACCCGCCTATCTCCGGTCCGACAGCCTTATGCCGCGAGAGGGCATCATGCAGGCGGGCCGTAGCATACACCGGCACAGAAAGCCTCTGGGCTACCGAAGCGAGACCGCGGATATGGTCCACATGATCGTGCGTTACAAAAATCATTTCGACGGACGATATGTCTACGCCCGCCCCTGCGAGCCTGGACTTGATAGTCCTGTAGCCCACACCGGCATCCACTATCAGAGCCGTATGCTCATCTCCTATATAGTAACAATTACCGTTGCTCCCGCTCGAGATACTCAGAAATCTTGCCATACAGGTCTTCTTTGGAACTGAAGAGCAGCGAATGCAGACCCGCTGCCCGACCGGCCTCCACATTGGCCGGAGAATCATCTATGTACAGTGTCTCTTCGGGGATTATTCCGGAATCCGCTATCATCTTCCGGAAGATAGCCGGATCCGGCTTGGCCACCCGCATCTGATAGGACAGATACAGCCGCTCGAATATCTCCTTGACATCGTAGCCGCGGGCCCTGAAGAGCTTGCGGCAGTAGTTCATGCCTATAGGATTGGTGTTGCTGAGCAGCAGCATCCGGTACTCCTTCCTGAATCGCAGGAGCGCGTCTATCCTGTCCTGGGGAATGCCGCAGAGAAAACAGTTCAGCGAATAGTCGATCTGCTCGTCCGTCACCACCCTGGGCTGACCGTCCGCCGTAGTCATGACTGCCCGCGAGCGGATGATGTCGCGGAACTGCGGAGCCGTTATCCTGCCTGTCTCGAACTTCTCGAAATAGCCCACCTGCCGGTAGGAACGCAGCACGTCCCCGAAATCCTTATAACCGACCACTTCGTTGAACGCCCTTATACAGGCCACGCGGTTAAGGGGCACTATCACCCCGCCCAGATCGAAAACCAAATTCTTTATCATACTGTCTTCTCATTAAGTTTCAGGAAAGTAAAATCGTACGGAGGCCGGAATATCCCCTTTTCGGTGACGATACCGGCTATCAGGCCGGCAGGAGTCACGTCGAAGGCCGGATTGTAGACCTTCACCCCTTCTGGGGCAATCCTCCTGGAAAAATACAGGTCCGTCACCTCGTCCCCCTGCCGCTGCTCCACCGGAATATCGGCTCCGGAGGCAGCCTCAGGATCAATGGAGGATGTCGGTCCCAATATATAAAAAGGTATGCCGTAGTACCGGGCCAGAATGGCCAGGGCACTCGTTCCTATCTTGTTGGCAGTGTCCCCGTTGCAGGCCACCCGGTCACATCCGGTGAAGACCAGGTCCACCCGGCCGGAGGCCATCAGGGAAGAGGCCATGCTGTCACATTCCAGGGTCACGTCCACCCCGGCTTTCTGCAGTTCGAAGGCGGTGATCCGCGAGCCCTGCATCAGCGGACGGGTCTCGTCGGCATAGACTCTCGGCGCCAGTCCCCGGCTGTGCGCCAGGTAGATGGGAGCCAGGGCCGTACCGTAGCGGGAGACGGCGTAGTGCCCGGCATTGCAGTGGGTCAGGATTCCCATACTGGGACGGTCGATGAGTCCGGCGCCATACCCGGCTATCGCACGGCACATGGCCACGTCCTCGGCCTTTATCGCCTCCGCCTCGCTCCTGAGAGCCTCCAGCAACTGAGGGAGCCTCATGCCGGCACAGGCCGCGTACCTTCTCTCCATCCTGCTCAGGGCCGCGGAGAGATTGACTGCGGTAGGTCTGGCCGAGCAGAGGTAACGGCTGATACGGGAAAATTCCTCCGCGGCATGCCGGAAGTCGAACCCGGGCACTGTCACCTCCCTCCGGAACGCCACGTACAGCCCGTAGGCCGCAGCTATCCCTATTGCCGGCGCTCCCCTGACCCGCAGTTTCGCGATGGCCTCGTAGACCTGAGCCTCGTCCCTAAGCGTGAGGAATTTCTCCTCCCAGGGAAGCAGAGTCTGGTCCACTATCACCACCCCGTCGCCTCCGGGCGTGAGCTCCACACTGTCGTATGCAAAAAGATCGTCCAGCTGCACAGCCTTGCCCTCCTTCCCGTCAGAGCCTGGAAATAAGCTCGGTGAATATCACGGTCATACGGTCGGCGGCGGCGTCCGCTGCGCGTACCACGTCGTCCCCGTTGTTCTCGAAGTCCTCAGCGTAGTCGTCATGAGCCTCGTTGGTGATGACGGACATACCGAAGACCGGAACGGAGCTGTGCCGGGCCACTATCACCTCGGGGATGGTGGACATGCCTATCGCGTCCGCTCCTATCAGACGGAAATACTTGTACTCAGAGGGAGTCTCGTAGCTAGGACCCGTACCTGCGAGATAAACGCCCTTCTTGAGTTCAATGCCCTTCTCGCGGCCTATCTCCTCGGCCAGGGCTATCAGCTTCGGGTCGTAGGGGCGGGTCATGTCCGGGAAGCGGGGGCCGAACTCGTCGAGATTGGGGCCGATGAGAGGATTGGGCAGTTTGTTGATGTGGTCGCGGATAATCATGAGGTCGCCCACGTGAAAGTCAAAGTTCACTCCTCCGGCGGCGTTGGATACGAAGAGGGCCTTGATGCCCAGGCGGACCATCACCCGCACGGGGAGGGTCACCTTGTCCATGGAATAGCCCTCGTAGTAGTGGAAGCGGCCCTGCATGGCCATGACGGTCTTCCCGCCGAGGGTACCGATGATGAAATTGCCCTTGTGGCCGATGGCCGTGGACTTCACGAAACCCGGAACATCGGTATAGGGTATCGTCAGCGGAGCCCCGATCCGGTCCGCCAGCTTGCCCAGACCGCTGCCCAGGATGATGCCGACCTGGGGTCTGAGACCACCGAGACGGCCTTCGAGGTACTGTACCGCCTCGTTTATTACTGTCATTCTGTTGTCCATATCTTATGCGTTTATTTTCCTTAAAAACCTTTCTGTCTCCTCCCTGGCCCTGGCGAGAATTTCTTCCTGTCCCTCTACCCTGCCGCCCTGCATGAGGATGCGGCCGCCGCAGATGAGGGTGTCGATGCAGGAGGAGTTGGCCGAATAGATGAAATTGGCCTTGAAATTATGCGCCGGAACGAAGAAGGGCGAGGCCGTGTCCACCAGGATCAGGTCCGCGAGGGCTCCTTCCTCCACCTTCCCGGAGTTCAAGCCGAGGGCGCGGGCACCGTTGACCGTTCCCATGGCCAGCAGCTCGTCCAGGGGCAGGGCCGCCGGATCCTCCCTCCAGGCCTTCTGGGCCAGGGCGGCGGTCTTGAGGGCCTCGCGCAGGTCGAGATTGTTCGAGGAGCCGGCCCCGTCCGTACCCATGGTCACATTGGCACCGGCGTCGCGCAGCTCATTGTACCTGAACCGCCAGCCGGAGGCCAGCTTGAGGTTGGAGTTGACGTTGTGCACCACCGTAGTGCCGGAATCTCCCAGCAGCCGGACGTCCTCATCGCTCAGCCAGAGGGTGTGGGCTGCTGTCAGGTCGCGGCCCAGCAGCCCCATGTCGGCCAGGCGGCGGGTCGGAGAGACACCGTAGCGGGCCTGATGGGCCTCATTTTCCGTCCGTGTCTCGGAGAGATGGGTATGCAGCAGCAGTCCCCGGCTGCGGGCAAAATCCGCGGCCCAGAGCATATTGTCGTCGCTGACGGTATAGTGCGCGTGAATAGAGACTCCGAACCGGACCCTTGAGGACCAGGAACGGGACTCCGCGTACATTGCCTCACATTCCTCCCTCTGGAGCCTCTGCTTGTCGGGGTTGCCCCCGTCGAGGAAGCAGTAGGTCAGCCGGGCCCTCATCCCGCTGTCCTCCACGGCCTGAGCGGCGCGGTCTATCCTCCAGTACATGTCATTGAAGGCCACGGTGCCGGTGCGGATCATCTCCAGGCAGGCCAGGCGGGTCCCCCAGTAGACCAGGTCGTCGTCCAGGGCCGTCTCAGCCTTCCATACGGCGTCGAGCCAGGCCTTCAGGGGCATGTCCTCGCAGATGCCGCGGAACAGGGTCATTCCGGCGTGGGTGTGCATATTGACAAAGGCCGGCAGCACGCTCATGCCGCGGCCGTCGAGTACCTGGATACCGTCCCCGCACTGAAGGGCGGAGCCTATGCGGGAGATTGTCCCGTCCTTTATATAAATGTCGCAGGAACAGCCCTCCAGAAGGACGTTCCTGAGCAGAAGATTTCCTTTCATATCATCCGTTTCACATCTGTCGCAAACAACAAATATAGGAATAAGTGGCGGAAATACGGAATTTTTTGCAAAGAATTTAAAATTTTAAGAAGCGGAGGCGCTGTTGATTAAATTTATAAGCAGATTAGATATTTTTGGTATATATTTCGTATATTTGCAGAATGTAAATAGAATTTTGCACGCAATGATAACAAAAGAGTTAATCGCGCCTAAAAGCATTGTGGTCGTCGGAGGTTCGGACGATGTCCACAAGCCGGGTGGAGCCACCCTCAAGAATCTTCTGAACACTCACTATGCCGGAGAGCTGTATGTCGTCAACCCCAAGTGCGACACGGCCCAGGGAGTCAAATCCTACAGGGACATAGAGCTGCTTCCGTCCGTGGACTGCGCCATCCTCGCCATCCCCGCGAAGATGTGTCTGGCCACAGTGGAGACCCTCTGCAACAAGAAGGCCTGCAAGGCGATCATCATCCTCTCCGCCGGATTCAAGGAGGACAGCAAGGAGGGAGCCGAGTGGGAAAGAAAGATCACCGAGGTCTGCAACTCCACAGGCACCGCCCTCATCGGCCCCAACTGCGTGGGTGTGATGACTCAGCACTATATCGGAGCCTTCATCCAGCCCGTGCCCAAGATCAACCCCATGGGCGCGACCCTCATCTCCGGTTCCGGAGCGACCATCGTATTCATCCTCGAGGCCGCCATGCAGCTCGGCCTGCACTTCAACCAGGTGTTCTCCGTGGGCAACTGCGCCCAGATCGGAGTCGAGGACGCCCTCGAGTACATGGATGAGAACTACGTGCACGGCAAGAGCTCGCCCGTCATCATGCTGTACATCGAGAGCATGAACGATCCCGCCAAACTGGCCAGACACGCCAGGTCCCTCATCGCCAAGGGTGCTAGGATCGCTGCCATCAAGGCCGGATACAGTGAGGCAGGCAGCCGCGCCGCATCCTCGCACACCGGTGCCATGGCCTCACCCGACAAGGCCGTCAGCGCCCTCTTCCGCAAGACCGGCATCGTAAGGTGCTACAGCCGCACCGAGCTGGTGACAGTGGCCGCCGCCATGATGTACCCCGAGCCTCAGGGACGCAGGGTCGGCATCGTCACCCACGCCGGAGGTCCCGCCGTCATGCAGACCGACGTGCTCTCCTCCAACGGCATCGAGATACCCCGCCTTTCCGGTCCGAAGGCCGAGGAACTCCTCAAGAAACTCTACATCGGCTCGTCCACAGCCAACCCCATCGACTTTCTGGCCACCGGCACCGCAGAGCAGCTCGGCTACATCCTCGACGCCTGCGAGAACGATTTCGACGTGGACGCCATCACCATCATCTTCGGCAATCCCGGCCTGACCACTGTCTATGACGTGTACGACCTCATAGGCGAGAAGATCAGGAACTCCCGCAAACCCATATACCCCGTCCTGCCCTCCGTGGTCAACGCCCACGACGAGATCCAGGCCTTCCACGACAAGGGCTTCATCAGTTTCCCCGACGAGGTGGCTCTCGGCTCGGCCATCGTGAAGATCATGAACCGGCCCAAGCCCATCGACGGATGCACCCTTCCGCCCGTGGACAAGAAGATGATCCGCGAGGTCATCGACTCCAACGGCAACGGCTATCTGGCCCCCGACCAGGTACAGCTCCTGCTCGACGCAGCCGGCATCAACCGCAGCCGCGAGTACGTGGTAAGCGAGCTGGGCGAGGCCATCGAGGCCGCCAAGGAGATCAAGTATCCCGTGGTCATGAAGGTAGTAGGTCCCATCCACAAGTCGGACGTAGGCGGAGTATCCCTCAACATCACTGACGACAATACCCTGACCTCCGAGTTCTACCGCATGATGCGCATCAAGGACGCTACTGGAGTCCTCCTGCAGCCGATGCTCAGCGGTACCGAGGTCTTCGTAGGCGCCAAGAGGGAAGAGAAGTTCGGCCATCTGCTCCTCTGCGGCCTGGGCGGTATCTACGTGGAGGCTCTCAACGATATCAGCTACGCACTCTCTCCTGTTTCGAAGATAGAGGCTGACGAGATGATCAGCGGACTCAGGAGCTTCAAGCTTCTCAAGGGCATCCGCGGCAAGGAAGGAGTCAACCTGGTACTCTTCAACGAGGTCATCCGCCGCGTGTCGGCTCTCTGCGCCGCCGCTCCGGAGATCTACGAGATGGACATCAATCCCCTGCTGGGCAACTCCAAGTCCATCACTGCAGTGGACGCCCGCATAAGGATAGAAAAAGCAGACGCGGCAATATAAAACCCTGAACGAGATGAACAACCCATTCACTAGACTCAAGAACTGGTACTCTGAGCAGACTTCCACCGCCAAGGGATTCATCTGGATCGGGCTGCTGCTCATCATAGGCATCATCCTGCGCTGGGACTATATCAGCAGCAGGGTGGTGGCTGCATTCGGATTTTTAAACTTCAACCAATAACAAACACTAATTTTATGGCAACACAAGGAGCTATTGTAGTAGACAAAGAAAGGTGCAAGGGTTGCGGCGTATGCGTCGTAAACTGCCCCACCGAAGCCATTGCCCTGTCCCATGAGGTCAACGGCAAGGGTTACAACTTCCTTTCTCTGGTCAATCCCGAGAAATGCATCGGCTGCGCCAACTGCGCGACCGTATGTCCTGATTCAGTTATTACTGTTTATCGTGTTAAAATCTAAATTTTGAGAATATGGCAGAAAAGATTCTTATGAAAGGTAACGAGGCCATCGCATACGGAGCCATCGACTGCGGCTGCGACGGATACTTCGGATACCCTATCACCCCTCAGTCCGAGGTGATGGAAACCCTGATGAAAGTACAGCCCTGGGAGACCACCGGCATGGTAGTGCTCCAGGCCGAGAGTGAAACATCATCCATCAACATGGTATACGGCGGTGCCTGCTGCGGAAAGAAGGTCATGACCTCCTCCTCCAGCCCCGGTATCAGCCTCATGTGCGAGGGACTCAGCTACATCGCCGGCGCCGAGCTGCCCTGCGTGGTTGTGAACGTAATGCGCGGCGGTCCGGGACTCGGAACCATCCAGCCCAGCCAGGGAGACTACTTCCAGGCAGTGAAGGGCGGCGGACACGGTGACTATCATCCCATCGTACTCGCTCCCGCATCCGCTCAGGACATGTACGACTTCGTAGGCGAGGCCTTCGAGCTCGCGTTCAAGTACCGCAACCCTGCCATGATTCTCGGCGACGGTGTTATCGGACAGATGATGGAGAAAGTGGAACTCCGTCCCGCCAAGCCCCGCCGCACCGAGGAGGAGATCCGCGCCCTGTGCGATTCCTGGGCAACCATCGGCAACAAGGGCCGTCACGGCAACACCATCACTTCCCTCGCCCTCGACCCTCAGGTACAGGAGAACTTCAATATCAAGCTCCAGAAGAAGTACGCCGAGATCGAGGCCAACGAGGTCCGCTACTCGACCTACATGACCGACGACGCCGAGTACCTCATCGTAGCATTCGGCTGTATGTCCCGTATCGGCGAGAAGGTAGTCGAGCTGGCACGCGAGGAAGGCATCAGGCTCGGCCTGCTGCGTCCCATCACCCTCTATCCTTTCCCCAAGAAAGAGATCGACGCCCTGGTACCCCAGCTCAAGAACATCCTCTCCCTAGAGCTCAACGCAGGCCAGATGGTGGAGGACATCAGACTTATCGTCAACGGACGCATACCCGTCAACTTCTATGGCCGTCAGGGCGGTATGATTCCTGACCCCGAGGAGATCCTGGAAGTCTTCAAAAAAACTATGTAAAAAAGGCAATCATGATGGATATTAACGAAATAATCAAACCTGAGAACAAGGTTTACGGGAAAACCCCCATACTCAAAGACAACATCCTCCATTACTGCCCCGGCTGCTCCCACGGTGTAGTCCACAAGATCATCGCCGAGGTCATCGAGGAGATGGGCATCCAGGACAAGACCATCGGTATCTCCCCTGTAGGATGCTCCGTATTCGCATACAACTATCTGGACATCGACTGGCAGCAGGCAGCCCACGGACGTGCTCCCGCCCTCGCCACAGCCACCAAGAGGCTGATGCCCGACAAATATGTGTTCACATACCAGGGTGACGGCGACCTCGCATCCATCGGTACAGCCGAGGTAATGCACGCCTGCAACCGCGGTGAGAACATCGTCATCATCTTCATCAACAACGCTATCTACGGTATGACCGGAGGCCAGATGGCCCCCACCACCCTCCTCGGACAGGTAACAGCCACCACTCCTTACGGACGTAAGGCCGAGCTCAACGGTTATCCCCTTAAGATTACCGAGCTCATCGCCCAGCTCGAAGGTACCTGCTACGTGACCCGTCAGTCCGTACAGAACCCCGCTGCAGTGCGCAAGACCAAGAAGGCCATCCGCAAGGCATTCGAGAACTCCATGATGAAGAAGGGAACCTCCTTCGTAGAGGTGGTCAGCACCTGCAACTCCGGTTGGAAGGTTACTCCCGTTCAGGCCAATAAGTGGATGGAGGAGAATATGTTCCCGTTCTATCCGCTCGGCGATATGAAGGACCGTTGATTTAAAATCTTGCGAACTGCTGCGTCACTGCTCAGTCCTCGTATCCTCATTTACGGAAGTAAACTCCGGTACTCGGACTTTCGCGTTCCTTGCATTTCACAAGATTTTGGAAATCAACGAAAGACAAAGCAGTACACAAGATACTGAGATCATAATTTAAAATACTACAAAATATTTAGACAGAAATATGAAAGAAGAAATCATCATAGCAGGATTCGGAGGACAGGGAGTCCTCTCCATGGGCAAGATTCTGGCCTACTCCGGTATCATGCAGGATCAGGAAGTGGCATGGATGCCCTCCTACGGCCCTGAAATGCGAGGCGGTACCTGCAACGTGAGCGTCATCCTCAGCGACAAGAAGATCAGCTCTCCTATCCTGAGCAAGTTCGACACCGCCATCATCCTCAACCAGCAGTCCCTCGACAAGTTCGAGTCGCGCATCAAGCCCGGCGGACTGCTCGTCTATGACCCCAACGGCATCACCCACCACCCGACCCGTACCGACATCCAGATCTACAAGATCGACGCCGCAGACGAGGCCGCCAAGATGGGCAACGCCAAGGCCTACAACATGATCGTCCTCGGAGCCTTCCTGAAGGTTAAGCCCATCGTCAAGATGGAGAACGTGACAGCCGGACTGAAAAAGTCCCTCCCTCCCCGTCACCACAACCTCATCCCGATGAACGAGCAGGCCATCAAGGTCGGCATGGAAGCCGCCGTTAAGGTCCGCTAACCGCCCCTCCCGCACAAACATTGAAGAATCCGGCAGAGACACCGCTCTCCGCCGGATTTTTCATTTCCGGCTCCTCCGACTGCTTGCGATCAAAAATTTTGACCGCAAATAACTTCTTAAGGTGGTCAAAAATTTTGACCACCTCATATTTTCATCAAGTAATTCGAAACTGCAGGGAATTGCGGGTTTTGCTGCCGTTGTGGTATCGGGGGTAATGTTTTTTTATAAATTTGCGCACACTTTAAAATAAAACGTATATGGCAACAGAAGATATCAAAGTAGGAATTTCCGCGACATCGACCACCAAGGTCTGCAAGGAGAACTGCGCCTCCCTCATGGGCTCGGGCGAACTGGACGTATTCGCAACACCGGCCGTAGTGGCCTACATGGAGATGGCCGCATGCTATGCAGTCAACGGGCTGCTCGAAGAGGGGCTCTCGACTGTAGGCACTAGGATAGACATCGCCCACATCAAGGCATCCCCTATCGGTGAGACCATCACCGCAACAGCCACACTCAAGGAGATCGACGGCCGTCGTCTGGTCTTCGACGTGACCGCCCGGGACTCCAAGGGCGAGATAGCGAACGGCACCCACGAGCGCTTCATCATCAAGGTGGACAAGTTCCTGGCCAAGATTCAGTAGCACATCCAGAGGACATATTCCCGACCGAACTCCAGTTACATATCACTGTGAACAAGTTCAGTCCAGGATAAAGCAACACATCTCAGACAGAGCAATGAGCAGCACACCAGACAGCCCCAAATCCAAGGAAAGACCGGAAATCAAGCTCTTCGAGTCCATCCACGCCGGCTTCCCCTCCCCAGCGGAGGACATTCCCGGCACGGCCCTGGACATCAACAGGCTGGTCGTCAAGAACCCGGCCTCGACCTTCTTTGCCCGCGTCAGCGGCGACAGCATGGAGGGCGACGGCATCCGGGACGGGGACATCCTGGTCATCGACAAATCTGAGGAGCCGCGCGACGGAGCCATCGCCGTATGCTTCATCAACGGAGAATTTACCGTCAAGCGGCTCTCCATCCATGACGACGGAAGTGTCACCCTGCTGCCCTCCAACCCTAAATACCGGGCCATCACCATCCGCGAGGGAGACGACCTGACAGTCTGGGGAATAGTCCGGTACGTCATCAAGAAAGTCTGACGGTCATGTACGCCCTGGCCGACTGCAACAACTTCTTCGTCAGCTGCGAGCGGGTCTTCCGGCCCGACCTCGAAGGCAGGCCCGTAGTCGTACTCTCCAACAACGACGGCTGCGCCATAGCCCGCTCCAACGAGGCCAAGCGCCTCGGCATCAAGATGGGCCAGCCGATGTTCGAGTTCCGCCCCTTCATAGAGTCCGGAACAGTAACCGTATTCTCCTCCAACTTCGCCCTCTACGGCGACATGTCCCGCCGCGTCCAGCAGACCCTCTCCCGCTTCGCCCCTGCCATCGAGGTCTACTCCATAGACGAGTCCTTCATCGACCTGACCGGCCTGAGTCCGGACACAGACTTCGACCTCTGGGCCAAGACAGTGTCCAGAGAATGCCGCCGCTGCACCGGCATCCCCGTAAGCGTAGGCGTCTCCCCCACCAAGACCCTGGCGAAGATAGCCTCGAAGCTCTGCAAGCAGTACCCGGCCACAAGAGGCGGATGCTGGATGCACCGGCAGCAGGATGTGGAGAAAGTCCTGAAAAAATTCCAGATAGAGGACATCTGGGGCATCGGCCGCCGCTACACCAAGCGGTTCAAGGGCTATTTCGGGATGAGCACCGCCTGGGACTTCTACACCCGGGACGAGTCATGGGTCAATGCGGAGATGGGCATCGGCGGAGTCCGGACATGGCAGGAACTCCACGGCATCCCCTGCATCAGCTTCGAGGACACCGCCCAGGCGAAAAAACAGATAATGATCTCCAGGACATTCGCCAAGGAGATTACAGACCTGGACGAACTCTCCGCCCAGGTATCCATGTTCTGCTCCATGGCCGTGGAGAAACTGCGGAAACAGGGTTCCTGCTGCGGCAATGTCACCGTATTCATCATGACCAACCGCTTCCACCGCGACAGCGCTCGCGAACAGTTCGAAAGCCGCATCGTACAGTTCCCGACAGACACCGACAGCACGCTGGAAATCAACACCGCCGTCATGCGCACCACCCGGGAAATGTACAGGAAGGGATACGGCTACAAACGGGCAGGAGTCATGCTGGGAGACATCATCTCCGCGGGCAAGGTCCAGCTCTCCTTCTTCGACAACGTGGACCGCGAGCGGCACTCCCGCCTGATGAGCGTCATGGACAGCATCAACCGGAAGGAGGGGCGCAACACCATAGGAGTGGCCTCCCAGTCCCTGGAGGGTATAAAAATGAACAGGGAGCACCTGTCTCCCTGTTACACCACCGAGTGGAACGATATCATTACCGTACACTTTTAGTCCACGAATCTTCAGCCGGATCTGCGGGCCAAGCGCCCGGACTGTCCATGAACTCAAAATAGAATCTCATATTATGGAACTCCATCACCGCCTCACGCACCTTGCCTGACTCCTGCGCAGTAAGAGTAAACCTTATCTGCCCATGGTACACGTCTCCGACCACAGATGATGGCCGGCGGGAATAGGTATAGGGCCCACTATAACGGACGGTATCCCTCAATCCCTGTTCGGCTGCCGGTGATGTAAAAAGTATATCCACTTCTCCCGTCTCAGTAGACGAACCGTCTTCCTCCTGGGTAAAAGACACATCTCCGGACATACCGAAACTTAGCTCCAGAATCTCGTCTCTGGCCTCATTGGTCCCTATCCAGACTGTTCCTGCAACAGTACCGGGCGGGCCGTCGCCTCGCCATGCCTTATTACATGAGGCTGTGACTAACAGGAACAAGGCCGGGAGCAACAGAGTGACAACTCGTCTCACGGTCACCGGTATTACTTGGCAAACGCCACCGAACGGGTTTCGCGGATAACCGTTATCTTGACCTGACCGGGATATACCATCTCGTTCTGAATCTTCTTGGCTATCTCGTTGGAAAGCATCTCGGATTCGGCATCGGACACCTGGTCGGCTCCGACGATGACCCTCAGTTCACGTCCTGCCTGAATGGCATAGGTCTTGGTCACTCCGGGATAAGAGAGAGCGATGGCCTCCATATCCTTCAGTCTCTTGATATAGGATTCGATGACCTCACGGCGGGCACCGGGACGTGCACCTGAAATCGCGTCACCTACCAGAACGATGGGAGATATCAGCGAGAGCATCTCCACCTCTTCATGGTGAGCTCCGATAGCATTGCATACCTCAGGTTTCTCCTTATACTTCTCGGCGATTTTCATACCGAGAATGGCATGAGGCAGTTCGGAATCCTCTTCGGACACCTTACCGATATCGTGGAGCAGACCAGCCCTTTTCGCCAGCTTGGGATTCAGTCCCAGCTCAGCTGCCATAGTTGCGCATATATTGGCCACCTCACGGGAGTGCTGAAGCAGGTTCTGTCCGTATGACGAACGGTATTTCATCCTTCCGACCAGTTTTACCAGCTCGGCGTGCAGACCGTGAATGCCCAGGTCGATGCAGGTACGCTTACCTGTTTCCATAATCTCGTCATCGAGCTGCTTACGGACTTTTTCCACCACTTCTTCTATACGTGCCGGATGTATCCTTCCGTCAGTCACCAGCTGGTGCAGAGCCAGACGGGCCACCTCCCTGCGCACAGGATCGAAAGCAGAAAGCAGAATGGCTTCGGGAGTGTCGTCCACGACGATCTCTACTCCGGTGGCAGCCTCGAGCGCACGGATATTGCGGCCTTCGCGTCCGATAATACGGCCCTTCATCTCGTCGTTCTCGATGTTGAAAACTGTAACCGCATTCTCTATTGCGGTCTCAGGAGCTATGCGTTGAATAGTGTTGATAACTATCCGCTTGGCCTCCTTGCTGGCATTCATCCTGGCCTCGTCCATCACATCGTTGATGTATGACATGGCCTGCGTTTTGGCCTCCTCCTTCATCGTCTCCATCAGCATCTCCTTGGCCTCGGCTGCCGACATGCCGGCGATATTCTCGATTTTCTCGACCGCTTCCTTGTGGAGCCTGTCGTACTCCTCGGCCTTGCGGTTGAGCATATCGGTCTGGGCCTTGATATTTTCCCTGACAGCCTCGTTCTCAGCCTGCTTGCGCTGAAGGTCGGAGAACTGCTGCTTCATCTGCATCTCGCGCTGCTTGAGTTTGTTCTCAGTCTGCTGAATCTGCTGGTTCTTCTCATTGATGAAGCGCTCGTGCTCGCCCTTGAGCTGCAGGAACTTTTCCTTCGCCTGGAAGATTTTCTCCTTCTTGATATTCTCTCCTTCGAGCTCTGCTTCCTTTATGATCTTGTCCGCCTGCTTTCTGCGGGCTGCGTTAACGACCAGAACTGTCGCAACCACGGCCACTACGGCTACAGCGATCAATAAAATAACTACTAAGATAATGTTCATATTGTATCAGTTTATATGTTGAGTTTGTGATTCTAAAGAAAAAAGCCGTTAGAACACTGTTTATCAGAAAAACCTGAATAAGTAGGATTTGAGCTCCGATTGCGGACTCAGACTTCCAACGTCCGGTATGTACCGAATCCCCTTGCGGGTCACCCAGGCCTGTCTTCATCCATCGAGTTGGCTCAGGATTGTAAATAATGTTGATTTTCGCAAAGAGCGATCTAACGGCTAAAGCTTATATGGCATTTGATTCCAAATACTCGTCCAGCTGTCTGTCCAACGACTGAATTTCCTTGACCATCCTGCCGGCCGCATCCTCCGCGCGGGCCATCTCCAGCAGCACTGCGAACTGAATCAGCACTACCGTGAGAGCCTGCTGGTTGTCCACGAAACTATGTCTCTGCCTGAGTTCGGCGAGCTTGTCCGTGATATTCTTGACAGCACTGCGTATGATGCTCTCTTCCTCCGGCAGGACTCTGTAGGTGAACTTCCTGTCCAGTATAGTGAAATTGCACAAGAACTTTCCGTCTTCCATATCAGTCATTCAACAATGAAATACATTTGTCTATCTCCCGCACCAATCTGCCTATATTCTGCTTAGCTTCTTTAATATCTGTAGCAGACGCCTCAAAAGCGCCTGCAAGCTGTAATTTATCTATCTTCTGTTCTAATTCTTTAATTTTGTTATTACTGTTATCCAATTTGGCCCGGCAGTCCGTTATCTCAGCATCTTTCCTGCCCAGCACCTGTTCCAGCTCCCTGTTTCGGGCCATGAGGTTCTCATACCGGGAGATGAAAAGCTCCAGTTTCTTCTTGTGGGCGTCTAATGCTGTCTTATAACTTTCGTTCATAATAAAAACTTACGGGCGGCACAAAGTTACAAAAATTATTTTACAAAGCGCCATGTACCGGTCTTTTTCGCAGCCGCAATTTCCCTCGGGTTTATATCTCCCTGGTTCTCAATAAAATCGCGCAGCATCTCGCGTATCTCCGGATAGATTTCAACGATGCGGGAGTCCATCGTCTCACGGTCAAGGCCGGCCTCTGCCAGAAGGCCGCCCGCACCGCTGGCCCTGTAGGAGGTTATCGCCACCCGGTAGGTACGGGACATGTCGAAGGGAGTGCCGTCCCACATCGAGATGATTCTCACCCGGCTGCCTTTCCCGGCAGAAGGAGAGACTGTATAAATCAGCCCGCCGGCAGTATCGTAATTATAGAGGAAATCCGAACCGGTTATGCGCTTGTCATAGGCTCCCTCCAGGTAATCCTTTATCTCCCTGCCGGTCATCTCCACAACATACAGCAGGTTCTCGAAACGATAGAGGGTGAAAAGATCGTTGAACTTCAGTTCTCCGGCCGGCATCACGCCCTCGGATACCAGAGGAGCGGTGAAGGAGACCTCCACTCCGGGGCAGGAAAGCTGTACATAATGGATAAAAGCCAGGTAATCTGAGCGTCTATCCTGTCTATAGCTGAGGTCAAGAGGCGTGGTAAAACGGCCTATCGTCCTGTTGGAGAAATCGTAGACAGTCTGCCAGTCCTGCCCGAACTCCTCCATGTAGCGTCCGCAAGGGACCAGATGCGACACTTCCGCCACCGCAGGCTCCACGCTAAGGGACACCAGACGTTTTCCTTTCTTGACAGCGGAGATGCTTAGCCGTGACACGGCTTGAGCCTTGGAGCCGGATTCTACGACGCAGACACTGTCTCCGTCCGCTCCCATAACCTTTGCCGCCAGACGCCTGTGGTCATGAGAGGCGATTACGGCATCGATACCCGGCACATGGGCGGCCAGATAAAGCGCATTGTTCTCTATACTGGGGACATCCTCCTTTCCCAGACCGCAGTGCACTGCCAGAATCACCACGTCCGGTCTCTCCCGGCGCCGTACCTCCGCTACCAGGGAAGCTGCGATGGAGTCCACTGGAACGAAATCCAGTCCCTCGTACTTATCTTTGGATATCCAAGACTTCACATTGGGATTGGTAAATCCTATGACAACAGTCCGAAGTCCGTCCCTGTCAATGACAGCATATCTGTCGAACCAGGCCTTCCCGTCTTCCACGGACACCGCGTTGGAGGCAAGGTAAGGACAGTCCAGTTCCCGGGCCATGCGGTCGTAGACAGGATGACCCGCCTCCAGGTCATGATTGCCCACCACCACGGCATCGTACTTCATATAATTGAATATCCGGCTCAGAAGATGCTCTCCGTCTGCTGTATCCACATAATTGAAATAGTAAGTGGCGTTGTCACCCTGAAGATGATCCCCGCAGTCCAGCAGTATCACATGGTCATCGCCGTCGGCGGACCTGAGGCTGTCCACATAGGCACACACCGAAGCCAATGAAGAATGTTCTTGAGCTTCAGGGGTGTATCCTTTGGGAAACACTGCACCGTGCGTATCGTTCGTTGCGACCAGTTCCACCTTGACCGTCCTTTCAGCGCATGAGCAGCTCAGCAGGACGGAAAATACCGATAAAACAATAATTCTTATTTTCATGTCTCTATCTATTTATTTCAAATTAAATCCGTCAGCATCCATCCACGCCGGAAATTTCTCCCTGAAGCGCCTCAGTCCGCCCAAGTCCAGTGAAGCATGCAGAAAGCCTCCGTCCGGCCCGGTAGAATCGTCAAAGCTCAGTTCTCCTACCGCACGTCCTTTGTAGTCGACTATCAGCGAACCTCCGGAGTAGGTGTTCTCCGGACTGTCCCCCACCCTGTTGCAGAAAACGAACCAGCATTGATTCTCCACAGCCCTGGCATGTGCCAGAATTGATGCGGCAGCCATACGGGAGGAGGGCCATGAAGCCACATTCAGCAGCAGGTCGTAGTCGTTCGAGGGGGTCCGGCGGCTCCATACCGGAAAGCGGAGGTCATAGCACACATTCAGGCCTATCCTCCAGCCCAGATACTCCACCGTCTTCCGGGTGCTCCCGGGGGCAAACACCTCATTTTCCCCGCTCATCCGGAAAAGATGCCGCTTGTCGTAATGCTCCGCCTCGCCGGAAGGACGGACGAAATACATCCGGTTGACAACAGCTCCTCCAGCCGAAGTAGGAACAGAGCCTGTGACTGCTGCCCCGGAGGATGCCGCCAGGGTCTGCATCCATCTGAGGGTAGGACCGTCCTCTGCCTCGGCGAGCAGCACATTGGAAGTGAAGCCGGTGGCAAAGAACTCCGGCAGGACGATCAGGTCCGGGCGGTCATTGTCCCCGCATTGTTCCAGATAGCCTCCTATGAATGACTGCAGCCGGGGAAGATTCTCCTGAGGAGCCTCCCATACCACCCCGCACTGGCACACCGCTATATTGAGGACCTCCTTCATCGGACTGCCTGCTTCTTGAAGATGCGGTCGACTATCAGGGCGATGGCGCCGTCACCTGTGACATTGCAGGCCGTTCCGAAGCTGTCCATCGCGATATACAGGGCTATCATCAGTCCCTGCATGTCCTCGTCGAATCCCAGGATAGAGCCGATAATGCCGATCGAGGCCATGATGGCTCCGCCCGGCACTCCGGGTGCTGCGACCATGGCTATGCCCAGCATGAAGATGAACTCGGTATAGAGTCCCAGATCAGTAGGCATGCCGGTCATGAACGATATCGCGAAGGCGCAGGCCACTATCTTCAAAGTGCTGCCTGACAGATGAATCGTACCGCACAGGGGTATCACGAAATCCGCCACCTCAGCCCTCACACCGTTCTTCTTGGCCTGCGCCAGGGTAACCGGTATGGTGGCCGCCGAGGACTGGGTGCCCAGGGCCGTCATATAGGCCGGGAGCATGTTCTTCAGACATCTGAGCGGATTCTTGCCGGCCACGGCGCCCGCGATGCAGAACTGGATCAGCAGGAGCGCCACATGCAGTATGAAGATGACTATGATAACCTTGAGGAACAGCCCGATAATCATCATCACCGTACCCTCTACGCCCATCTTGAGGAAGATACCGAAGATGTACAGGGGCAGCAGCGGGATGATGACCTTCCGGATAACGAGCATTATCACCTCCCGGAACTCATTGAGGACAGTACGGAAGGCATTGCCCTTGACCGAAGCCAGAGCGAGACCCAGTACGAAGGAGAGTATCAGGGCCGACATCACGCCGAAGAGAGGCGGCATGTCGATGACGAAATACGGTTCAAGCCCTTCGGCTGCCGCAAGCGCCTCGCTCGAGGAGAATGAGCCCTGCTCCAGGATATGCGGATAGGTCAGGCCGCAGACACCGTAGGAGAAATAGCCGGACAGTACCGTCGAGCCGTAAGCCAGAAGAGTGGTGACTCCCAGCATCTTCCCGGCTCCGCGTCCAAGTTCCGCTATACCGGGGGCCACGAGACCTAGAATCAGCAGAGGAATTATGAAATTCAGGAAATTACCGAAAAGTGAATTGAATGTCACGAATATACGCGCCAGCGCCTCGGGGAAGAAATACGAACAGCCGATACCCAGAAGAATGGCTATCACAATCTTCAGCAGAAGCGACATCTTGATACGTTTCATATAATCTTTAGGGTGTATTAGGAATTTTGGCCGAAGATAGCAATATTTTTCTACCTTTGTATGAGTGTAATCAAATTGTCTCATGGAACACCGAAAGATAGTAATCATACCCACTTACAACGAAAAAGAGAATATAGAGAAGATGATCCGGAAGGTCCGCTCCCTGGACGGGGATTTTCACATCCTGGTAGTCGACGACGGGTCCCCCGACGGTACGGGCGCCATAGTCAAGGGTCTGCAGACAGAGTTCCAGGAGTCGCTCTTCCTTCTGGAGCGCTCGGGCAAGCTGGGACTGGGCACAGCCTACATCGCCGGCTTCAGATGGTGCCTGGAGCATGGCTACGACTACATCTTCGAGATGGACGCCGACTTCTCGCACAACCCGGACGACCTCATCCGCCTCTACCGGGCCTGCACCGAGGGCGGTGCCGACATGTCCATAGGCTCCCGCTACGTCAAGGGCATCGCAGTCCGGGACTGGCCGCTGAGCCGCATCCTGATATCATACGGGGCATCCTACTACGTCCGCACAGTCCTGGGCATGAAGATCTACGACTCCACCGCAGGCTTTGTCTGCTACAGCAGCAAGGTCCTCAGGACCATCGACCTGGACAAGGTGAGAATGAAGGGCTACGGCTTCCAGATAGAGATGAAGTACAATGCCTGGAAACTCGGATTCCAGATCATCGAGGTCCCCATCATCTTCACCGACCGCAAGGAGGGCAAGTCCAAGATGAGCAGTTCCATCTTCGGAGAGGCATTCCGCGGAGTCATCGCCCTCCGGTTCAGGAAGATTACCCCCAATCCCGAAACAAAATAAACGGCAATGGCAGGCAGCACTCTCATCCGGGACATCCGGATAGTCAACGAAGGCAGCATCCGCGAGGGCAGCGTCCTGATAAAGAACGGAATCATCTCCAAGGTGATGCTTCGGTCCGACCCGGGATATGAGGCGGCGGTACGGCAGGCCGGAACCTCCGCAGAGGAGATCCTGGGAAACAATGCCGATGCCCTCCTCCTCCCCGGCGTCATCGACGACCAGGTGCATTTCCGCGAGCCGGGAGCCACCGCCAAGGGCTGCATCGCCTCCGAAAGCGCCGCGGCCGTCCTCGGAGGCACCACCTCCTTCATGGACATGCCCAACAACAACCCTCCGGCCACCACCCTCTCCTCCCTAGAGGAGAAATACTCCACCGCCGCCCGGGACTCTTACGCCAACTACTCCTTTTATATTGGAGCCACCAATGACAACATCGAGGAGCTGCGCAGCGCCGACCCCCACCGCATCTGCGGCATCAAGGTCTTCATGGGCTCCTCCACCGGCAACATGCTTGTGGACTCGCAGCAGGCCCTTGAGGCCATATTCTCCCTCCCCGGCCGGCTGATAGCCACCCACTGCGAGGACGAGGCCACGATACGCCGCAACCTGGCCGCTGCCCGCACCCGCTACGGCGACGACTCCATTCCCTTCAGCGCCCATCCCCTGATCCGCAGCCGCGAGGCCTGCATCCTGTCCTCCTCCAAGGCAGTGGAAATGGCTAAGAAACACGGCACCCACCTGCACGTGCTCCACGTCAGCACCGCCGACGAGATAGAAATGATTTCTGAGGCCAGGAAGAGCTGCCCCGGCATCAGCGCCGAAGTCTGCGTACACTATATGTGGTTCGACGACAGGGATTATGACAGATACGGATCAATGATGAAGTGCAACCCGGCCGTCAAGACACCTGCCGACCGCGAGGCCATCACCGCCGCCGTCCGCGAGAGCCGTGTCCAGGCCGTGGCCACCGACCATGCCCCCCACCTCTATGCCGAGAAGATGCAGGACTACCTGCACGCCCCCTCCGGCCTGCCCACAGTCCAGCATTCCCTCGTGATGATGCTCCAGCTCGCCGAACGCGGCTGTTTCCCCATAGAGCAGGTGGTCCGGATGATGTCCCACTCCCCCGCCGACCTCTTCCGCATCGACCGCCGCGGCTATATCCGCGAAGGCTGGTGGGCCGACCTGGTCATTGTCCGCCGCCGCCCCTGGACCGTCTCCAAGGCCAACATCGCCTACCGCTGCGGCTGGTCCCCCCTCGAAGGACAGACCTTCGACTGGGCCGTCACCGACACCTTCACCAGCGGCACTCCCGTCGTCCGCGACGGCCGCCTCACCGGGCTGCGCTCTCCCGCCCGGCTGGAATTCACGACACACATCTAAGGCTGGTCAGCCGATGAGCTCGAGGGCGATGCGGCCGCGCTTGAGGTCGACTTCGATGACCCGGACGCGGACGTGCTGGTGGACCTTGAGGACATCGGAGGGACGGGCGACCCTGCGGCGGCGGCCGTCGGGGCCGGCGGCACCCATGCGGGAGACGTGGATCAGGCCATTCTGCTTGATACCGAAATCCACGAAGGCTCCGAAGTCGGTCACGTTGGTCACTATGCCGGGCAGTTCCATGCCGGCCTGCAGGTCCTCGATCGTGTGGATATCCTCCGCGAACTCCAGCACCTTGTAGGAGGCACGCGGGTCGCGTCTGGGCTTGTCCAGTTCCTGCATGATGTCGGTCAGGGTAGGCATGCCCACCTCGTCGGACACGTATGCCTTGAGGTCTACGGAATCGCGCAGGTCCTTGCGGGCGATGAGTTCGGCCACACTTACTCCGGCATCGGCCGCCATCTTCTTGACCAGCGGATATCGCTCAGGGTGCACGGCGGTATTGTCCAGCGGATCGGCGGCACCTGGTATGCGCAGGAAGCCGGCGCACTGTTCGAAAGCCTTCTCTCCTAACCTCTTCACGTGAAGCAGGTCCCAGCGCGAGGCAAAGGCTCCGTGCTCGTCCCGGTACTCCACTATGTTGCGGGCCATGGCCGGGCCGACACCGGAGACGTATGAGAGAAGGTGCCGTGAAGCCGTATTGAGGTTGACTCCCACACTGTTCACGCAGTTCTCCACCACCTCGTCCAGACGCTCCTTCAGCAGCCCCTGGTCCACATCGTGCTGATACTGGCCCACACCTATCGACTTGGGGTCTATCTTCACCAGCTCGGCCAGCGGGTCCATGATGCGCCGCCCGATAGACACGGCTCCGCGCACAGTCACATCGTACTCCGGGAACTCCTCCCGGCCGACCGGCGAAGCCGAATAGACCGATGCCCCGTCCTCGCTCACTGAGTAGACACGGACATCCTCGGGCAAGGCTATCTTCTTGATGAACGCCTCGGTCTCGCGGCCTGCCGTGCCGTTACCGATGGCTATCACCTCTATCCTGTAGGTCTCCACCATATTGGAGATCTTCTTCATCGCCATGGTGCGCTCATTGCGCGGCGGATGAGGGAATATCGTATCGTTGTGCAGCAGGGCGCCCTGGGCATCCAGGCAGACCACCTTGCAGCCGGTGCGGAAACCGGGGTCGATGGCCAGCACCCGTTTCTGCCCGAGAGGCGGAGCCATCAGAAGCTGCCGCAGATTGTCTCCGAACACGCGGATGGACTCGATGTCGGCCCTCTCCTTGGCAGAGCGCAGCGTCTCGTTCTCTATCGACGGATGCAGCAGCCGCTTGAAGGAATCCTCCACGGCATAGTCTATCTCCAGCGCAGCCGCCTCCGAAGGCGAGGGCTTGCCGCGCAGCACCGACGAATATATCCGGTCTAAGGTCCGGTCCTTGTCCACGTCCACCTTGACGCTCAGCACCCCTTCCCGGGCCCCGCGCAGCACAGCCAGCACCCGGTGCGAGGGAGCCCGCGAGATGTCCTCCGAGAATTTGAAATAGTTCCGGTACTTCGATGCCTCCTCGCTCTCCTCGTCCACTCCGGAAGCCACATGAGCCGTCAGCCGGCCGTACTTCGAGTACGAGCGCCGCATCATCTCTCTGACCGGCACCGACTCGGATATCCATTCGGCCATGATGTCCCTGGCTCCGGACAGCGCAGCCTCCGCATCGGGAACCTGCTCCGAGACATACGAAACGGCTTCCTTCTCCGGATTCCTGGATTTGCAGGAAAATATCGCCTCTGCCAGAGGCTCCAGCCCCTTCTCCTTGGCCACCGACGCCCGCGTACGGCGCTTGGGACGGTAAGGCAGGTACAGGTCCTCCAGCACCACCGGGTCCAGGCACTCCCGGATCTGCTTCTCCAGTTCCGGAGTCAGCTTCTCCTGCGAGGCAATGCTTTCCAGCACCGACTCCTTGCGCTTGGCCAGTTCCTCGAACTTCTCATTATAATGCTTGATCTCCGCCACCTGGGCCTCGTCCAGCCCTCCGGTGCGCTCCTTGCGGTAACGCGAGATGAAGGGCACGGTCGCCCCCTCCGCTATCAGTTCGATACAGTGCTCCACCCTCCAGGGCGCCACGGACATAAGTTCCGCAATATGATTCACATACAAACTTTCCATACAGTTGAATTTTAATCGCAGGAGACGTCCTGCAGACGCTTACGATAGGACGAGAAAATCTTGGACTTGGAGACATACCCGACATACCGCCCGTCCTCATCCACCACCGGCAGATTCCAGGCCCCTGTCTTGTCGAACTTGTCCATCACACTGTCCATCCTGTCGGTGGAGAGAACTGTAGCGGGAGCATTCTTCATCAGGGTGTATAGCTTGGTCGTCTCGTATTTGTCCTTATCAAACATAATCTTGCGGATATCGTCCAGACCGATGTATCCGCGGTATATCCCCTCGTCATCCAGTACCGGATAGAGGTTGCGGGTCGAGCGGGCCACCGCCTTGACCAGGTCCCCTAGCGTGTCATCCAGCCTGACCGAGGTAAAATCGGTCTCCACGAGATCGGAGGTCTGCAGGAGGGTCAGCACGGCCCGGTCGCTGTTATGGGTAATCAGGTCTCCGCTCTTGGCCAGTCGCTTGGAATATATCGAGAACGGCTCGAAAGCCCTCATGGTGGCAAAGGAAATGGTCGAGACCACGATGAGCGGCAGCAGCAGTGCATAGCCCCCGGTAATCTCAGCTATGAGGAAGATGGCCGTCATCGGAGCCTGCATCACTCCGGCCATGAGTCCGGCCATGCCGACAAGGGCGAAATTGGCTTCGGGCACGGCGTGGAAGCCCATGAGGTTGATGGTCCGCGCCAGTATGAATCCGGCGATACCGCCCACGATAAGGGTCGGTCCGAAGGTTCCTCCGACACCTCCGCCGGCATTGGTGAAGGACATGGCGAAGACCTTGAAGACCAGTACCAGCGCGAAATACACCGGTATCACCCACTTGTGCTCGAATATCCCGGAGAACAGGGAGTTCTCGAGAATCGTATCAGGATTGCCCTGCAGCATGTGTCCCAGGGACGAGTAGCCCTCCCCGAACAGAGGCGGGAAGATGAATATCAGCAGACCCAGCATCCCGGCGCAGAAAGCCCAGCGCTTGAAGGGATTGGAAATCTTCTTGATGCGGTCCTCCAGTGACAGGGTCGTCCTCAGAAAATACAGGGAGACCAGACCGCAGAACACTCCGAGCAGGAGATAATAAGGCAGATTGCCCATTGCGAAGGGGTCCACCGTACTGGTGAACGGCACCTCGCGGCCCAGGAACAGATACGAGACCGTAGTAGCCGTCACCGAGGAGAGCAGCAGCGGCAGGATGGAGGACATGGAGATGTTGAACAGCAGTATCTCCAGGCAGAACAGGATACCGGCCATCGGAGCCTTGAAGATACCGGCCACGGCCCCGGCAGCACCGCAGCACAGGAGGATGGTCATGTTCCTGTAAGACAGCCCCAGGGAACGGGCCACATTGGAGCCTATCGCCGCGCCGGTGTACACGATGGGCGCCTCCGCTCCGACCGAGCCTCCGAAACCGATGGTCACGGAACTCGAGAGCATGGAAGTCCACATGTTGTGGCGCTTTATTCGGGAATTGTTGCGTGAGATGGCGAACAGAACCTTCGTCACCCCGTGTCCGATATCGTCCCGGACCACATAACGCACGAAAAGCAGGGAAAGAAGCATACCCACGCCGGGGTACAGAAGCAGGAGGAAGTTGTTCCAGGAGACATCGAACCATCCCGTAAGCAACTTCCCTATAAGTTCGATAAGCGTCTTAAGCACTACGGCGGCCGCCCCGCTGCCCAGTCCCACCACCACCGCGAGGATCATCATGACCCTCTGCTCCGGCTGGTGCTTAAGCCATATCAGCGGCCTAATCTTCCATCTGGTCATCCTCGCCCCCCTGAATCTCATCTCCATTATCGGGGAACACCTCGCCGTCTATCTCGGCTGAATCATCAACTCCGTCGTCGAAGAGATCTTCCTCCGCCTTCTTATAGTCATCTATGTCCACGTCTATCTTCACCAGGTACACTGCGTCGGGTATATCCACCTCCACGGCGTAGAAGCATGATCCGTCGGGCTTGTCCACCTTGAAGAGGTCTCCCATGTAGTCCGCGTAGCCTCTCGGATATTTCTCCTTGAAAGCAGCCTGGAGCTCGGGAGACATGTTGTCATAACTGATAACTGCCCTCTTCTTGGGACGGGCCGAAGATGATTTCACTTTCTGTTCCATATCTATTTTTTCTCTTTTCAAAAACGGCTGCAATTATAGTGTATTTTTTCTAAAAAAAAGAGATTTTTGGATTTTCTTTCCCTGGATGCTCCTCTCGACGAAAACCGGCCGCCGGGACAAGTCCTTTCCTGTATAGAACATCACCGAGGAGGCGGTCATGGGCGTAGGGGTGAAATCCTGCACCTGTTCCAGCTGTATACCCCTGAGTTCTTTATTCTTAGCCAGAGCCTTCATGTCCTGTAGGGTGCATCCGGGATGCGAGGATATGAAATAAGGTACTATCCGGTAGGGCAGCCGCTCCCCGGCCGCAATCCTCGAGAACTCCCGCCTCAGCACGGAGAAAAGGGCGAACGGCGGCTTGGACATCAGCCTCAGCACATGGTCCTCCGTATGTTCAGGGGCCACCTTGAACCACCCGGAGGTGTGGTTGGTCACCACCTCCCTCAGGTATTTCTCCGAATACTCGTCGAGGAAGCCGTCCTTGTCCAGGAATAGGTCGTAGCGTATGCCGCTGCCTATAAATGCCTTCCTCACCCCCGGAACGGCCGTAATCCGGCTGTAAAGTTCCAGCAGCGCCCTGTGCGAATGTTCCATGTTCGGGCAGCGCGAGGGAAATAGGCACGAAGGCCGGCTGCAGCGGGCACAGCGCGAGGCGTCCCTTCCGCGGAGACCGTACATATTAGCGGTGGGCGCCCCCACATCGGAGATTATTCCCTTAAAATGCGGCATGGCTGTCAGACGCTCCACCTCCCGGACGATGGACTCAGGACTGCGACTGCGGATAAATTTCCCCTGATGGGCGGCAATGGTGCAGAAGGAGCAGCCTCCGAAGCATCCGCGGTGAATCGTCAGGGAGTTCTTGATCATCTCCCAGGCCGGAATGTCCTTCCCCCGGTAGCGGGGATGCGGCTGCTTGGTGAAGGGCAGGGCGTAATACGAATCAAGTTCTTCCGTCGTTTCCGGGGGAAATGGCGGATTGACCTGCACATATCCTCCCGGATAGGGTTCAATGAAGGTGGCGGCATGCAGGCGGTTGGCCTCCCGCTCCTCCACATTGAAATCCTCGATAAATGCGTCCTTGTAGCGGCATACCCGCTCATAGCCGTGCAGCAGGAGCGTCCCCTCCCCGGCCCGGGGACATGGTCCCTCAGCGAAAAATGCGGTCTGCGGGATGTCTCTCAGGTCCTCCCCGGCGGCAATGGCCCGGGCGGCGGCCACCACCGGCCTCTCCCCCATCCCGTAAATCAGCAGGTCTGCCCCGCTGTCCACCAGTACCGAGGGGAAAAGACGGTCAGCCCAGTAATCATAATGTGTCAGGCGGCGCAGGGAGGCCTCGATGCCTCCGATGACCACGGGCACATCGGGATACAGACGCTTCAATATCCGCGTATATACGGTCACTGCATAATCCGGTCTGTGTCCGGCCTGGCCTCCGGGAGTGTAGGCATCATTGCTGCGGAGACGCTTGGCGGCAGTGTAATGGTTGACCATGGAATCCATGGCCCCGGAGTTGACCCCGAAGAACAGGCGCGGGACCCCTAATTTCCGGAAGTCCCGCAGGTCGTCCTGCCAGTTGGGCTGGGGCACTACGGCCACTCTCCAGCCTTCCCGCTGCAGGACGCGGGCTATCATCGCCGTCCCCGACGAAGGGTGGTCGATGAAGGCGTCGCCTGAAAAAAGTATGATGTCGATGTAGTCCCACCCGAGTCTCTCCACCTCCTTGACAGAGGTGGGAAACATATAGGCGGACTGTGTCTGCTCCGTCATGGCCTACATCCTCTCGGGCAGACGGATTCCGAGGATATCCATGGCCTTGACCAGCACGGACGCGATGGTGCCTATCAGCATAAGTCTGGTATCGCGCAAAGCGGCATCCTCTTCCTTGAGAATCGATACGTCGTGATAGTACTGGTTGAATTCCTTGGCCAGGTCGTAGGCGTAGTTGGCGATGAGGGCCGGGGACAGGGCGGCTCCCGCCTCAGCCACCTTCTGGGGATATTGGTTGAGCAGCTTGATGATGCTGATCTCCTTGTCGTTGAAGGCAGCGTTCTCAGCCAGCGCCGGGGTATATCCGGCCTCTGCGGCCTTGCGCAGGATGGAACGGATACGGGCGTGGGTGTACTGGATGAAGGGGCCGGTGTTGCCGTTGAAGTCTATGGACTCCTTCGGGTCGAAGAGCATGGTCTTCTTGGGGTCCACCTTGATGATGAAGTACTTCAGGGCGCCGAGGCTGAGTGTGCGGAAGAGCTCTTCCTGCTCCTCCCCGCTCATATCGGCCAGCTTGCCGAGCTCCAGCGAAGTCTCCCTGGCGGTGTTGTACATCTTCTCCAGCAGATCGTCGGCATCGACTACCGTACCCTCGCGGGACTTCATCTTGCCCTCAGGCAGCTCCACCATACCGTAGGAGAGGTGGTAGATGCTGTCGGCCCAGGCGAAGCCCAGTTTCTTGAGTATGAGCTTGAGCACCTGGAAGTGGTAGTTCTGCTCGTTGCCCACCACGTAGACGTGCTCGTCCAGACTGTATTCGGTAAATCTCTCGACGGCAGTGCCCAGGTCCTGGGTGATGTACACCGAGGTGCCGTCCTTTCTCAGGAGCAGCTTGCGGTCCAGCCCGTCGGCGGTCAGGTCGCACCACACGGAGCCGTCCTCCATCCGCTCGAAGACGCCCTTGCGCAGTCCCTCCTCCACCAGCGACTTGCCGTGCAGGTAGGTCTGGGACTCGTAGTAAATCCGGTCGAAGCCCACTCCGAGAGCCGCGTAGGTCTCGTCGAAGCCGGCATAGACCCAGGAGTTCATCATCTTCCAGAGTTCCACTGTCTCAGGGTCGCCCTGCTCCCATTTCACGAGCATCTGACGGGCCTCCTGCAGGATGGGAGCCTTTTCCTCAGCCTCCTCCTTGCTCATGCCCTGAGCCTCGAGCTGTGCCACCTCGGCCTTGTAGAGGTCGTTGAACTTCACGTAGAAGTCTCCTACCAGATGGTCGCCCTTCTTGCCGGAGGACTCCGGAGTCACGCCGTTGCCGGCTTTCTTCCATGCGACCATGGACTTGCAGATGTGGATACCGCGGTCATTGACGATATTGGTCTTGATGACCTTGTGACCGTTCTCCTCCAGCAGCCTGGATACGGACCAGCCCAGCAGGATGTTGCGGATGTGACCCAGGTGCAGGGGTTTGTTGGTGTTGGGAGAGGAGTACTCGACCATCACGGTCTTTCCGGTGGAGGGCAGATGTCCGAAGCTGCCGTCAGCGGCGATGGAGCCGTAGACCTCCTTCCAGAAGGAGGGTGCGAACTTGATATTGAGGAAACCCTTCACCACATTGAAGTTCTCTATCTCGGGTGTATTGGCCTTCAGCCACTCCCCTATCTCCTGGCCCGTGGCCTCGGGAGACTTGCGGGATGTCCTGAGCAGGGGGAAGGTGACGAGGGTCGCATCGCCCTCGAACTCTTTTCTGGTCGCCTGGACCTGTATGGGCAAATTAACGCCAGAAGCCCCGTAAAGGGCTTCCAGCGCATATTTTACCTTGTCTTGAATAAACTGTTCCTGATTCATATAAGGTTTGAGTGTAGATACTATTTGAGGCCTCTGTTGGCGAGGAGGGGATCGATGCCGGGCTCCTTGCCGCGGAAGTTGACGTAGAGGGTCATGGCGTCGTCCTCACCGCCGCGCTCGAGGACTTCCTCGCGGAACTTGCGGGCCACCTCCTGGTTGAAGATGTCACCGGTCTCCTTGAATGCCTCGTAGGCGTCAGCGTCCAGAACCTCTGCCCAGATGTAGCTGTAGTAGCCTACTGTATATCCGCCGCCGAACACGTGGGTGAAGTAGGTCGAGCGGTAGCGGGGAGGAATCTGGGAGAGCAGACCGCGGTCACCGAGAACTTTAGCCTCGAACTTGTTGACATCCAGGTCGGCGGGAATCTCATCCATGATGAAGTAGTCCATATCGAGCAGGGAGGCTGCCAGATACTCGGTAGTGGCGAAGCCCTGGCCGTACTTGCCTGACTTGTCGAGCTTGTCCACCAGTTCCTGAGGGATGACCTCACCGGTCTCGTAGTGCTTTGCATATACTTTCAGCACCTCGGGCTCGAATGCCCAGTGCTCGTTGATCTGCGAGGGCAGCTCCACGAAGTCGCGGGTCATGGAGGCATTGCCCTGATATCTCACATCCTGGAGCAGGGACTGCAGGGCATGTCCGAACTCGTGGAAGTATGTCTCTGTCTCGTCGGGAGTCAGGAGGGCAGGAGCGTCACCGGTTCCGCGGGTGAAGTTACCGCAGATGGTCACGATGGGGATAACCCTCTCGCCGTCCTTGTAGTACTGCTCGCGGTAGCCGCCGCACCATGCGCCGCCTCTCTTGAAGCCGGGACGTGCGAACATATCCATGAAGATGATGCCGAGGGTGGAGCCGTCAGCGTCCTTGCACTCGAAGGCCAGTGCCTCGGGATGGGGCACGGGTACATTGTGGAGCTGGGTGAAGGTAATGCCGTACAGACGGTTGGCTACGTAGAAGATACCTTCGCGCACATTGTCAAACTGAAAGTAAGGCTTCAACTCGTCCTCGGAGAGGTTGAACTTCTCGGCCTTGGCCTTCTCGAAGTAGTATCTCCAGTCGGCGGCTGTCAGTTCACCGTTGACTCCCTGGGCCTTGGCGATGGGATACATGTCGGCAAGCTCACGCCTGGCGGACTTGAGAGCGGGCTTCCAGAGCTGGTCGAGGAGGTTGTATACGGCCTCGGGGGTCTTGGCCATGCGGTCCTCGAGAACGAACTCGGCATAGTTGTCATAGCCCATGATCTTGGCCTTCTGGTTATAGAGGTTCACCATCTCCACGATGATGGCCTTGTTGTCATTGGCGTCATCGTTGTTGCCGCGGTTCAGATAACCGTTGAGCAGCTTGGTGCGGAGCTCGCGGTTGTCGTCGAACTGGAGGAAGGGCATTACGCTGGCGTTGTCCAGACCGAACACCCACATACCGCCCATGCCTTTCTCCTCAGCACGCTGGGCAGCAGCGTCGATGGCTGCCTGGGGCAGTCCGGCGAGGTCGGCCTCGTCATCCACCACGAGGGTGAAGGCAGCTGTCTCCTTCAGCACGTTCTGCTCGAACTTGAGCTGCAGCTCGGAGATGCGGGAGTTGATCTTCTTGAGCTCTTCCTTCTTGTCTGCGGGAAGAGTGGCTCCGGCCCTCTCATATCCTTTGTATGTCTCGGTGAGAAGTCTCATCTGGTCGGGCTCGAGATTGAGGTTCTCGCGGTTGTCATAGACGGCCTTGACCCTCTCGTAGAGTTTCTCGTTGAGGGAAATCTCGTTGAAGTGGGCGCTTACCACGGGAGCCAGTTCAGTCTCGATGGCCATCAGCTCGGGGGTGGAGTTGATGGATGTCTCGCTGCCGAAGACGGAGTATACACGGCTGAAAAGACCGCCGGCGTTGTCCAGGGCTACGATGGTATTCTCGAAATCGGGAGCTGCGGGATTGTTGACGATAGCGTCTATCTCCTTGTTGTGCTCCTCGATGGCTGCCAGAACGGCAGGCTTGTAATCATCTATCTGCACTTCTTCGAAAGGAGGGATGCCGAAGGGGGCATCCCACTCCTCGAGAAGAGGATTTTTCCGATTGTCACATGATGTCATCATAAGTGCAAGTGTCAGGATTGCTGTGGAAAATAAAATTTTTTTCATATAAGGTTGGATTATAAGGTTGTCTGTCTTTGTCTATCCGAGGTAACTCTTCAGGAGCTTGCTGCGGTTGCTGTGCCTGAGACGGCGTATGGCCTTCTCCTTTATCTGGCGGACCCTCTCGCGGGTGAGGCCGAACTTCTCGCCTATCTCCTCGAGGGTCATTTCCTGGGTACCGATACCGAAGAAGTCCTTGACGATATCCCTCTCCCTCTCTGTGAGGGTGGACAGGGCGCGCTCGATTTCCTTGTTCAGGGACTCGTTTACCAGACCGCGGTCGGCGTTGGGCGAGTCATTGTTGACCAGCACGTCCAGCAGGCTGTTGTCCTCTCCGTCCACGAAAGGAGCGTCTACGGAAACGTGACGGCCGGATACGCGGAGGGTGTCGGCGATCTTGTCGCGGGGAATGTCGAGAATCTCCGCCAGTTCGTCGGGCGAGGGCATGCGCTCGTTGTCCTGTTCGAACTTCTGGAGAGCCTTGTTGATCTTGTTAAGGGAACCCACCTGGTTCAGAGGCAGACGGACGATCCTGGACTGCTCGGCCAGAGCCTGGAGTATCGACTGGCGTATCCACCACACCGCGTAGGATATGAACTTGAAGCCGCGGGTCTCGTCGAACTTCTCGGCGGCCTTGATAAGGCCCAGGTTGCCCTCGTTGATCAGGTCGGGAAGGCTCAGTCCCTGATTCTGGTACTGTTTCGCAACAGAAACGACGAAGCGGAGATTGGCCTTCGTCAGCTTCTCGAGGGCCGCCTGGTCCCCTTTGCGTATTCTCTGTGCCAATTCCACTTCCTCATCCACCCCGATGAGCTCCTCCCTGCCGATCTCCTGGAGATACTTGTCCAGAGAGGCGCTCTCGCGGTTGGTGATTGATTTTGTAATCTTAAGTTGTCTCATTATCTCTATTATAAACCTATTCCGTAGTAATAGAGGTTGCCGGACGGATCGAAGCCCTCGATGAGCAGGGACCTGCGGGCCTTCTTGACCTCGGCGGCCACGTCCTGGGGCGATGAGACGGGATTATTATTGATATAAGTGATAATGAATCCTGCCTTGATGCCCGCGTCACGGACCTTGCCCTTGTCCACGGAAGCCACTTTCACACCTGCCTTCAGCCCGAGCTTCTCAAGTTCCTCCCTGGGTGCGGGGACAAGCTGCGCTCCGAAGAGATTGACATTGCCCTGCTGGTTGTAGGCGTTCATCTCCTGAGTATCCTTGCCTATCAAAGTCACTTTGAGTTTCAAGACTTTGCCGTCACGGGATATCTCCAGCTCGACCTTGTCGCCGGGACTGTGCTGGTTGATTATCTCCTGCACTGCCGTACCCTTGGCCACTGCCGTTCCGTCTATGGACAGAAGGATGTCTCCCTTCTTTACACCTGCCGCCTCAGCGGCACCGCCCTTGACTACCTCAGCTATATATACGCCGTCTGAGGTAGAAAGTTTCATTTCTTCCTTCAAATCCTCGGAATTATTGAGCATGGATATACCCAGCATGGCCCTCTGGACCGAACCGTACTCGCGGAAGTCGGCTGCGATTTTCTTCACCATATTGACAGGGATAGCGAACGAATAGCCTGCGTATGAGCCTGTCTGGGAGATGATTGCGGTATTGATACCGACGAGCTCGCCCTTGATGTTGACCAGGGCTCCGCCACTGTTGCCGGGGTTGACAGCCGCGTCAGTCTGGATAAAGGATTCTATCTTGAACTCACCGGAATAATTGGGCATCGAGCGGCCCTTGGCACTTACGATACCGGCGGTGATGGTCGAGGTCAGACCGTAAGGGCTGCCGATAGCCAGTACCCACTCCCCGAGACGGAGCTCGTCGGAATCACCCATCGGGATGGTGGGCAGCCCCTTGGCGTCCACTTTCAGAAGAGCCACGTCGGTAGCCGGGTCGGTGCCTACGATGTCGGCCTTGAATGTCTTGTTGTCACCTACCGTCACCTCTATCTCGGTGGCGCCGGCGACCACATGGTTGTTGGTCACTATGAAACCGTCCTCGGAGATGATGACGCCCGAACCGGTGCCTACCTGCTCACGCGGTATGGAATTGCCGAATCCGAAGAAGTACTCGAACAGCGACGAGGGGCCCTGGGGCTGCTCGCTCCGCTTGACGACCTTCACAAAAACCACTGCCTTCACAGATGTCTCGGCGGCGTATGTGAAATCGGGGTACTCGCCTGTGATGCTCACATTGCGCACTACCGCACCGGAATCCGGATCCTGATATACATAAGTCTGATTGTCCCCGCCGGAGGTCAGTCTGACGGTGAGGTATCCGGCCAGACCGCCCGCCAGGACGGCAGCCAGAACTATTAGCCAATTTTTCTTTCTCATAATCTGTCAATTTTTACATCTGTTGACAAAATAACTCAAAATATATGCCAAAATTTTTGTACATTTGTCCCCTCAAAGTTAAAAAAACGAAAGATGAACTTTATTGTATCGAGCACTGAACTTTTACGCGGGCTGCTCTCCGGACTGAGAGTGATCTCCAACAAGACTACTACCCCCATACTGGACAATTTCCTCTTCGTACTGAGGGGGAATTCCCTGGAAGTGACCGCCTCCGACTCCGAGACCACGCTGAGGACCGTCATCCCCGTGGACGAGGTCATGGAAGAGGGATCCGCCGCCGTACCGGCCAAGATACTCACTGACTCCCTCAAGGAGTTCCCGGACATGCCCATTGAGTTCAAGACACTCGAGGACAACAACACCATGCAGATCAGCTGGGCCACAGGTGCGCAGAAGATACCGTTCTTCCCCGCGGACTACTACCCCGAGCTTCCCGCACTTGACGAAATGGCAGTCTCTGTCACCGTCCCCGCCGAGACCCTCTCCGCAGGACTGGGCTATACCCTCTACGCGACTGCCGACGAGGTGCTGCGCCCCGTGATGAACGGAGTGCTCTTCGACCTTACCCCCGAATCGACATCACTCGTAGCATCCGATTCCCACAAGCTGGTATGCTACACCCGTACCGACATTCGCTCCGAGCAGAAGTCATCTTTCATACTGCCCAAGAAGCCCGCTGCCATCCTCCGCGGCCTGCTCTCGAAGTCAGACAGCGACGTAAAGGTGACCTTCGACGGCAAGAACGCCCATTTCGATTTTGACGGCTGCCTGCTCGTAGGCCGCCTGGTGGACGGGACCTATCCCGCCTACAGGACCGTGATTCCGAAGAACAACCAGAACAAGATGCTCATCAGCCGCACCACCCTTCTCAACGCGGCCAAGCGCGTGTCCGTATGCTCGAACCAGGCTACCTCCAGCATGAAGTTCTCCCTGTCGTTCAACACACTGGTCATCTCGGCCCAGGACACCGGATTCTCCATCTCGGCACACGAGACCCTGCCGTGCCAGTACGACGGCGAGCCGATGGACATAGGCTTCAAGTCCACCTTCCTGATAGAGATACTCTCCAACCTGCCCTACGAGGAGATATGCTTCGAGCTGGCCGATCCGGCCCGCGCAGCCCTCATAGTGCCCGCCGAGGACCACAACCCGGACGAGGACATCTGCTCCCTGCTGATGCCCATCCGCATCCCCAACTAACCCTCACGTAAAATGAAACTCAATCTCAAGAACCCCATAATCTTCTTCGACATCGAGAGCACCGGCCTCAATGTCGCCACAGACCGTATCGTAGAGATATCCATGGTCAAGGTCATGCCGGACGGCAGCACCGAGGTCAAGACCCGCAGGATCAACCCTACGATACATATCTCCGAGGAGGCCTCGCGCATCCACGGCATCCACGATGAGGACGTCAGGAACGAGCCCACTTTCAGCCAGATAGCCAAGTCCCTGGCCAAATGGATGGAAGGCTGCGACATCGCCGGCTACAACTCCAACAAGTTCGACATCCCCGTCCTCTACGAGGAGTTCCTCCGCGCCGGAGTCGACTTCGACTTCCGCAAGCGCAAGCTGGTGGACGTGCAGAACATCTTCCACAAGATGGAGCAGAGGACCCTCTCGGCAGCATACAAGTTCTACTGCCACAAGGACCTGGAGCATGCGCACTCCGCCGAGGCCGACACAGTGGCTACATACGAGATACTGCAGGCCCAGCTGGACAAATACTCCGACACCCTCCAGAACGACATCAACTTCCTGGCCGACTTCTCGTCCAAGACCAAGTTCGCCGACTACGCCGGCCGCATCATATACAATGACAAGGACGTGCCTGTCTTCAACTTCGGCAAGCACAAGGGAAAACCCGTAGCCGAAGTGCTCCGCGCCGAGCCCAGCTACTATGCCTGGATGATGAACGGGGACTTCACTCTTGATACCAAGAAAGTCCTCACGGAGATCAAGATAAAGTCCTCCGGCAAGTGAACATCCTCGTCTCTCCTCTGACCGGAGGGAGTTTCTACTTCCGCTCCGACTCTACCCTGATAAGGGCCCTGACAGATTTCTACAAACCCGACTACGTGGAAAGCATCTCCGCTGTCCCCGTCATCTGCTTCCGTTCCGAACGGTCCGGGAAATCCGTACTTGAGCAGTTCGCACGGCGGTACCTGGGTCCGTTCTCATGCGGAATAATACTGAAGGCGGTCCTGCGCGGAGACTCTGTCAAGGAAGCCGACCGCATCTTCGTCCAGAATGCCCTGGACTACTCGACCGTCATCCCATACGACCTCATCCCGCTGGACAGGCTGCCTGACAGCATCTCGGCTTCCAGGCCTTTCGTCATCAAGATCAATGGCCTGGAGCGGTGCAGGATAGAGCAGCACCCCGGGATTCAGGAACTCAGCCGCAGATTCGCGGACATCAGCCGGTACTGCTCGGTACGCACCGGGGACATGCTCGCCTTCGAACTGGCACCCGAAGTACCGGTGGGCCGGGAAGAGCACCTGACCGCCACTTTCGGCACAGGCGGCAGCATCAGCATCATCGTAAGGTAGAGCGGTTTATCACGGAGCGCACGGCAGCAGCCGCGGTAGAGAAGGCTATCTGCAGATTGTATCCGCCGGTATCCGCATCCAGGTCCATAACCTCCCCTGCAAAATAAAGTCCGGGTACCAGTTTGGACTCCATCGTCTTACGCGATATCTCCTTGAGCGACACACCTCCTGCCGTCACCACCGCCCGACGGTAATCCACGAAACTCTTTATAGACATCCGCCAGTTCTTGAGACGGACCGGCAGATTCTGGACCGTAAGGGACGGGGCGGCCTCGATGAACGGTCTTACCGCCTGAAGAGGGAGGAACCTCTCCAGAAAACGGTCCAGGCCCAATCCCGGACGGTATTCCCTTTCGACCCGGGCCTTAAGTTCCGCCGCCGGTACCGCCGGCTTCAGATCAATAACCGCCTCTACCTTCTTCCCCTCAGTCAGGGCCTTGACCGCCCGGCGGCTGACCCTGAACCCCAGGGCGCCCTCCAGTCCTCCGTCCGTGAAAGTCAGCTCCCCGAACTCCGTCTGCACCACTCCCCCGTCGACCAGGAGAGAGAGCGAGACGTTGCGCAGGGTAAGTCCTATCAGGGCAAAATTGTATTTCTCCGGCACCAGGGCCGTGAGCGAAGGCATGGTAGGTGTGACGGTATGTCCCAGCCTGCTTGCAAGGCGGTACCCGTCTCCGGTAGAGCCGGTTGCGGGGTAAGAGAGCCCGCCGGTGGCTATTATCACCGCCGCAGCGCGGAGACTGTAGGCCGATATCCTCTCTTCCGTCCGCATGACACTCAGCGTCAGGCCGCAGGATGTCCGGTCAATGGAGACCACCTCGCTGTTATATTCCAGGTCAATATTGTCCGAAGAGACAATACGCCGCAGAAGGGCATCCCTGACATCCACGCTGCGGCCCGACTGCGGAAATACCCTCATTCCCCGCTCCACCGTGACAGGCAGGCCAAGGGACTGGAACATGGCGACGGTATCGGTGTTGGAAAATGACATGAAGGCCGGACGGAAAAAGGCGGCGTCGGGATGAATGTGAGGGCTCAGCTCCTCCCAGGGACGGGTATTCGTAATATTGCACCGGCCCTTCCCGGTCAGCAGCAGTTTCCTCCCGCACTGACTGTTCTTCTCCATCAGGGCCACCCTCAGGCTGCTGCCCGCCGCAAGCACCGCAGCGGTCATGCCTGCCGCCCCCGCTCCTATTATTACCAGGTCATACTCCTTACATTCGCCCATACCTTGTTCCTATTTTAATTTCAATTTCGCAAAATTAGAATTATTTTCTATATTTGCGACCACATTCAGAAAAGCCTCTTTAGCTCAGTCGGTAGAGCAGCTCATTCGTAATGAGCAGGTCGTGGGTTCGAGTCCCATGAGAGGCTCCATCCTTTAAACATTCAGCCATGAACATCAGACTATTGATATCAGCCGTGACAGTACTTGTCTCGGCTCAGGTGCTTTTTGCAGCACCTAAAACCCGTACACTCCAGTCTCCGGACGGACGGCTCGCCGTCACCGTGGAAGTCGGTGAGGCCGTCACCTACAGCATTGCCCTGGACGGGCATACATTCATACTCCCCTCCCCCGTCTCCATGACTCTCTCGGACGGCAGGGTGCTGGGAAAGGAGAACCTGTCATCCGTACGCTTCAGGACCGCGTCCGTCCGTGACTCCATAGACACTCCGCTGTACAGGCAGGCACGCGTCGAGGAGAGTTACAATGCGCTGACCCTGAGCTTTGCCCGTGCGGGATTCGCCCTGGAGTTCAGGGCCTACGACGAGGGCATCGCCTACCGCTTCTCCACTTCCCTGAAGGACAGCATCACCGTAGTCGGCGAGGAAGCCGTATTCAGCTTCGACAAGGACTACCAGGCCTATATCCCCTACAGTTCCAATACCAAGAACCCGTTCCAGACCTCCTTCGAGAGCCAGTACACCGTCTCGCCCCTGAGCGGTTTTGAGAGCGGACGGCTGTCCATCACTCCGCTGCTCGTCGCCCTGGACTCGGGCGAGAAGGTGCTCATCACCGAGTCCGACCTGGAGTCATATCCCGGCATGTTCCTGGGCAGTGAGGGCGGCAGCACCCTCCGCGGAGCCTTCGCCGGCCGGCCTACCACCTACGTGGACGGCTACAGATGCCAGGAGAGGATCTTGCGCAACTCCGACACTCTGGCCATTACTACCGGCACACGGACCTACCCCTGGAGAATAGTCTCCGTGGCCTCCGACGACACCGAGCTGCCGGTGAACAATCTCGTATGGCTGCTCGGCTCTCCCAGCCGGATTGAGGATCTCTCGTGGATCCGTCCGGGACAGGCCGCCTGGGAATGGTGGAACGACTGGGGCTTCACCGGAGTGGACTTCGAGGCCGGCATCAACACCGATACCTATAAATACATGATCGATTTCGCGGCTGAGCGCGGTATCCCCTATGTGGTGGTGGACGAGGGCTGGTCTCCCCGCACAGGAGGCGACATCATGAAGACGATTCCCGGATTCGATGTGGAGGAAGTGGCCCGCTACGGCAAGTCCAGGGGCGTGGGCGTGATTCTCTGGGCTGTGGGATACGTTCTGGACGACAAGCTGGAGGAGGCCTGCAGCACTTATTCGGAGATGGGCATCGCCGGCTTCAAGGTGGACTTCATGGACCGCGATGACCAGGAGGTGGTGGAGATGAACTACCGTATCCTCGAGACCGCCGCCAGGTATCACCTGGTAGTGGACCTGCACGGCATGTACAAGCCCACCGGACTGAACCGCACATGGCCCAACCTGCTCAACTACGAGGGCGTCTGGGGTCTAGAACAGATGAAGTGGTCGGATGAGGACATGCTGACCTACGACGTGACATTCCCCTACATCCGTATGGCTGCCGGTCCAGTGGACTACACTCAGGGAGCCCTGCGCAATGCTCAGATGAAGAATTTCGCGGCCGTCTACAGCGACCCCATGAGCCAGGGCACCAGGGCGCATCAGGTGGCCCTCTACGTCATCTTCGACTCACCCCTGACCATGCTCTGTGACTCTCCCACGGCATACGTGCGGGAGCAGGAGACCACCGAGTTCATCACCGCGATACCCACTGTCTATGACGAGACCCGCGTCCTGGCCGGAGAGATCGGCAGATACATCATCACTCAGCGCCGCTCGGGTGACCGCTGGTACATCGGCGGCATCACCGGCACTGAGGCCCGTACACTGACCTTCACCCCCGACCTTCCCGAGGGCAGCTATACCTTCAGGATATTCCGCGACGGTGTCAATGCCGCTTCACGCGGAGAGGACTACCGGATAGAGACCCTGGTGTGGACTGCGGGACAGGAACTCAGCATAGAGGCTGCGCCGGGCGGAGGATTCGCCATCATCATTGATAGAAAATAATTTAACTTTAACACCTTAGTGACTGTTATCATGAAATCGAGACTTTACATCCCTCTTATACTCGTTGCCCTGAGCTGCGCGATACTGGCCGTGGCCCTGTGGGTCGGCACTTCTGGCGGCGACAGCAGCAGCGGCACATCCTCCGATGTCCTGGAGAATATCGCCACGCGGACCAGCATTCGTGCCTATACCTCCGAACCTGTGGACGAGGAGACCGTAACGGCCCTGCTCAAGGCCGGCATGGCAGCTCCCACGGCCATGAACACCCAGCCCTGGTTTTTCTACGTGGTACGCGACCGGGAGCTTATGAAGTCGCTGGCCGAGGTGCTGCCGTACGCCAAGATGGCAGCCGACGCAGCCGTGCTCATCGTGCCTTGCGGAGACCGGGAGCGGTTCCTGACCGGAGAGGGCATGACCTACTGGGTACAGGACGTGTCCGCCGCTACCGAGAACATCCTGCTGGCGGCTCACGCCATGGGACTCGGGGCCGTATGGACCGGGGTCTACCCTGTACGGGACCGCATCGCCGATGTCTCCCGCATCCTGGAGATGGATGAGAACCATGTGCCGCTCTGCGTCATTCCCATCGGCTGGCCGGCTGACAATCCGGAACCCAAGGACAAATGGGATCCTGACAAGGTTATCTACAGATAACAGGTAAACCTTAACGGGTAAATACATACGTCTGAAAAGACCAGGCCCGATTATTCATAAATCGGGCCAAAGCCCACTTTTCGTTTACCCCACCTAAATCCTCCCTTAGGGAGGACTTGGCCCCTCCCTCTAGAGCCGAGGGCGGCTAGTCTTTTCAGACGTATGTATTTACCCATCAGCGCTATACGGATTATCAAAAACAGCACGTTGTATAATTTTTATACAATTTTCAAAAAATTAGACACTTTGCGTGTGAAAATTTTACAATTAGCCATTTTGGAAAATTGACTAATTAGCTGTATTTCAACACATTGTGGCTTTTGGCACAATTTTGGCTACATCTTTGAGACATAAGATAATACGCTAAAACATTAAAACATGAAGTCTTTTCTCCGATTCATCTCCCGCAACAGCCTCTACACGGTGATAGAGGTGGCGGGCATGGCCATTGCCCTGGCTTTCATCATTTTCATCGGGACATACGTAACTCAGGAGAGCAGTTACGACACGTTCGTCGGTGACGATGTGTACGTCGGCTCGGATTCCGAGTTCTTCGGTCTCAGCGGCACCATCAAAGGCTCGGTGGAAGGCCGCTATCCCGACATTGAGGCCATATGCCGCCTTATAGGCCTCAAATCCCTCAGCGGGATGGAGCAGAGCGTTACCATAGGCGATGAGACCATGCCTCAGAATGCCCTGTGCGTAGACTCCAGCTTCATGTCCCTCATCCCCATACCCATGGCCGTCGGGGACAGGAACAGTGTACTCGAGACCATCAGTTCCGTCATTATCTCGCAGTCATTCGCCGACAAGTGGTTTCCGGAAGGCAATGCCATAGGCAATACTCTGGATATCACGATAGACAAAGGAACGACCAGCCTGACTGTCACAGGCATCTTCGAGGATATGGAGCGGACGGTACTGCCGCAGTGCGACATGATATACCGGCTGGAAATGCTGGAGAGGCATGCACCGTACATCACCCACAACGGCAACGGCACCACAGCTACCTTATATAAAATCAGGCCGGGAGCCGATATCCACGCCATTTCCAGCGGAATACTCGGCATCCTGAAGGAGAGCGACGCGCTGTATATGTCCGGTATCTGCACCGCATACGACCTTATACCGTTCAAGGAGATACACTATGGTATAGGCTCCTCCTTCCCCTTTCCCTTCGAGAACATTGTCAACCGGGACATGTTACGGCTCTTCACCGCTGCCGGAGTGCTGCTGCTGGTATTTGCCCTGCTCAACTATATCTCCCTCACCACCGCCCAGGTCGGATTCAGGGTAAAGGAGATGGCCACCCGCAGGCTGATAGGCTCCTCCCGCGGAGGCATCGTACTGCGCTATATCGGAGAGTCCTTCGCCGTGACTGCCGTATCGTTCATTCTCGGTTTCCTGCTGGCCGAGGCTACCGCGCCCTGGTTCAGCACCCTCATAGGCAAGACCTACAGCCCGCTGTCGTCCCTTACCTGGGGGACTGCCGCAATGTGGGCCGGAGTCATAGTGCTGCTCTCCGTCCTGTCCGGTATCATACCAGCCCTGATGGTTTCCCGCTACAGGCCGCTTGACATAGTCCGGGGAGAGTTCACCAAGGCCAGCAAGATGATACTCGGACGGATATTCCTCGTGGTGCAGAACGTCACCGCCATAGGAGCCGTAGCCATTGCCATAGCCATGTTCCTCCAGCTCCGCCACATGGTGGAGAAGCCCATGGGTTATGTCCGGGACTCACTTGTCAATGTAACTGCAACCAATACCCAGGATTTAGATGATTTTCTCATAGACAGGCTGAAATCCCTGCCGTGCGTGGGGGATATCGGTCTGATACAGGGATGCCCTGCCGGGAGCACCAGATCCAGCTGGGGAATGGAACTCAATGGCAACCGGTATGCGGTAATCCTGTTTGACGGGGACACCACGGCCATGAGACTGCTCGGGGTAAAGGTTCTCAGCCAGAATTCTGACCCCTTGCCCAACTCCTTCTATTTCACCCGCAGGACGGCCACAGCATTAGGCCTGGATATGGATGCGACACTGTTCGAATACGACCTGGGCAGCATCAATGTCTGCGGCATCATAGACGACCTGTGGATGGGCAATGCCAACTCCACCGACAACGACCTGCTGCTATGGGCCGTACAGCCCTCCCGACCGAAGCAGCTCGGCAACATGCGGTCACTGGTAGTGAAAGCCAACGGCGACCCGGACGATGCCGTCCGTGCCATCAGCGAATTATACGCAGCGGAAATGCCGGAACTGAAAGTGTACGTCGATACCTACGAGAACATATACCGCCAGACATATACCGCCGAGAACCGCAGCCTCAAACTTACAGGCATCTTCGCCCTGCTCACCATCGTCCTGACGGTCATGGCCATGGTCGCCATGAGCACCTACTACGCCCGCCAGAGGGCCAGGAGCGCGGCCATACGCAAGATCATGGGCTGCCCCCGGGGCGAGATATACACCCATACCCTCGTCAGCTTCCTGTCGGCCTCCCTCATTGCAGCCGTCATTGCCGTACCTCTGATATATACCTTCACAGGACGCTGGCTGCAGACCTACAGCTACCGTATCGGCAACTACTGGTGGATCTACCTGCTGGCCCTGCTGATTGTGGCGGCCATAGCCGTCGTGACCATCACGTATCGGGCCGTACAGCTGATGAACACCAATCCGTCCACAGCCCTCCGCAAGGACTAGAGCGGCACGGGGATGCCACAGTGGCAGCATTTTACGTTATTTGCTGCCACTGCTGATGCGACCGTATCTTCGGCATGATTTTTTCAATGCAGTATGACATTGATTATTAAACAGAGTTTAAATGGGTTTAGAACTACTACTTATCATCGTCATCGCCATTGCCGGCATGATAGTGCAGAGCAGACTGCAGAAAGTATTCGCGAAATATTCACGTGTAATGTTCCACGGAGGGCTTACGGGACGGGAGGTGGCAGAGAAGATGCTGCGTGACCACGGTATCCGCGACGTGCGGGTAACCAATGTCAGCGGCCATCTCACCGACCACTACAACCCCGCCAACAAGACCCTGAACCTCTCCGACTCGGTATACAACAGCAACAGCGTTGCGGCAGCGGCAGTAGCGGCCCACGAGTGCGGACATGCCGTACAGCACGCTGAGGGCTACGCCTTCCTGAAGATGCGCTCAGCTCTCGTGCCCATCGTGCAGTTCTCCTCGATGTTCGCCCAGATAGTGATTATCCTGGGACTGATCATGATGACGGCTTTCCCTGCCCTCTATTGGATAGGCATCGCCATGTTCTTCATGATCTTCCTCTTCAGCGCCATCACCCTACCGGTAGAGTACAATGCCTCGGCCCGCGCCCTCGCCTGGCTGGAGCGCTCCAACACCCTCTCCACCGTCGAGCTGGACCAGGCCCGCACCACCCTCCGCTGGGCTGCACGCACCTATCTCGTCGCCGCCCTCAGTGCCCTGGCCTCTCTCGTATATTATTTGGGATTCAGGCGCAGTGAATAATTGCTGTTTTTAAAAACGTATAAATTTGATATAAGGCGGCTTCGGCTGCCTTTATTTTTTGTAGCTTTGTTCCGTGTTTAATCTTTAATGCTGATGGAATATGGAAAAAGTGAAAGAAGAAAAGATCGGACAGACTCAGGAGCAGCAGTTCCAGCAGGGTTCAACGAACAGCATCGGTATCGGAGAAAAAAGGAAGGTCAGCAGGACCTGGGAGGCCGCCATGCGGCTGAAGGGAAGCATTGAGGTGTATGACCCGAAATTTCTGCTTTGACATACTGAATCCGTCAGAGAACTTATCACAGGCTACAGGTCCAAAGGACTTGGCTCAAAACGCTGGAAATCAGCAGAGGAAATCATCAACGCCATCAAAGACGAATTCTTCATCAATATCATTCCCGTCAAGACCGAACACCTGAGAACCTACGCAAGACTCCGCCTCAACACCCAACAGGACCACAAGGACCCGTCAGACCACGTCATCATCTCCCACGCCATCACGGAGCATCTGCCGCTGATATCCAGCGACACCCGCTTCGGCTACTACCGTCCCCAAGGCCTCGACTTCATCTACAACCGGCGGTAGCTGCTACAGATACTGCTTGGTGACTGAGCGGGGAGCGGAAAGCACACCGGAAGGGACGCCGGAATAGAGCAGTTCGCCGCCTGAGCCGCCGCCGTAGGGGCCGAGCTCGATGAGCCAGTCGGCGGACTTGATGAGGTCTGTGTTGTGCTCGACGAGGATAACGGTATTGCCGGCCGAAACCATCGAACGGAACAGGCGGCCGATATGCTCCACATCCTTGAAATGCAGGCCATCCGTCGGCTCGTCGAGGATGAATATCCTGCGGCTCTGACCGAGGCGGGAGGCCAGTTTCATGCGCTGGAGCTCACCGCCGGAGAGAGTAGACAGAGCCTGATTCAGATGCAGATAGACCAGCCCGACATCCATCAGCGGACGCAGCTTCTCCTCTATCACCGTACCTGCGAAATAGCGGGAAGCCACCCGCACCGTCATGTCCATCACCTGAGCGATATTGTACTCTCCGCGGATCTTATATTGCAGAGCCTCGGGCGAATAGCGCAGACCTCCGCAGGCCTCGCAGACCGTCTCCACCGAATCCATGAATGCCATCTCGGAGACGATTACCCCCTTGCCGCCGCAGACCGGACAGCCGCCCTTCGAATTGAAGGCGAACCAGTCAGCGCTGACCTTATTTTCCTTGGCGAAAATCTTCCGGATGTCGTCGGCCACGCCCATATAGGTAGCCGGTGTGGAGCGGAGGGATGCTCCGATATTTTTCTGACTGATATACTCGATGTCCTCCTGCACCGGATATGCGTCCATCAGGCACTGGATCAGCGAGCTCTTGCCCGAGCCGGCCACTCCTGCCACAACCGTCAGCACCCCGAGGGGGAAGTCCACCGAGATGAGCTTGAGATTATGCAGCGAGGCATTCTCCACCTTGAAGAAAGACTCGGGCTGCAGCGGGGCCGGATTGAAATCCGAGGTCATCTCCAGCATACGGCCGGTATCGGTGCCGCTCTTCAGCAGACCATCGAGCGGACCCTCGTACATTATCCGGCCGCCTTCCATCCCGGCACCGGGACCCATGTCCACGATGTGGTCCGCGATACGGATCATCTCCTTGTGGTGCTCGACGAGCAGGACCGTGTTGCCGTGGTCACGGAGCTTGCGGACCGAGTTCTTGAGCAGGGCGATGTCGTGGTTGTGCAGGCCGACGCTGGGCTCGTCGAGGATGTAGAGCAGGTCGGAGAGGGACGAGTTGATGTACTTGGCTATCTTGCACCTCTGGGCCTCGCCGCCGGAGAGCGTACCCACCGAACGGTCTAAGGTCAGGTATCCCAAGCCTATCTCCTCCAGGGCCTCGAGCCGGCGGAGCACAGCCTGCCTTATATCCTGGGCCAGCGGACTTTCGAGCATTCCGCCCGGCTGAGGCTCAGCCAGCCACTGACGCAGTTCCGACACCGACATGGCCGTCACCTCCGCGATGTTCTTCCCGTCTATGCGGCAGGTGAGCACCTTGGAGTTGAGCCGGGTGCCGCCGCAGTCTGGGCAGATACCGGTGCGGAGCATGGGGTCCAGGACCTTGCGGTGCAGCAGGCCTTCCTCGGAGTTGATGATACTGCGGTACATGCGGGGTACCAGGCCCTCGTATTTGGCTGTCTTGGGCCAGTTCGACGGAGGGTTTTTGAGGCGGATCTGGGGCGAATACAGGAAGAGGTCCAGCTCCTCGGGGGTGTAGTCGCGGATCTTCTTGTCGAGGTCAAACAGGCCGCTGTGAGCGTATCGTATCCATCTCCAGCCGCCTTTGTGAAAGGCAATGTAATGGATGGTATCCTCGTCATTGAGGCTCTTGTCGAAGTCCACCAGCTTATGGATGTCCAGCTCGCGTATCTCTCCTAAGCCGGAGCATCGGGGGCAGCTGCCCTGCGGATGGTTGAAGGAAAATGTATCGGAATATCCCACGAAGGGCTGTCCGATGCGGGAGAAGAGGAGCCGCAGCAGCGGGTGGATATCCGTGTAGGTGGCTACCGTCGAGCGGGAATTGGAGGCCGGTTTCTTCTGGTCAATGACTATCGCTACGGGCAGGTTCTCCACGCTGCCGACATGCGGGCGGCCGTATTTCGGGAGGTACTGCTGCACGAACGACGGGAAGGTGTCGTTGAGCTCGCGGCGCGACTTGGCCGCCACCGTATCCAGCACCAGCGAGGACTTGCCTGAGCCGGAAACTCCGGTGAACACCGTTATCTGATACTTCGGGATGCGCAGCGAGACATGCTGCAGGTTGTTCTCGCACGCATCGTTAATCGTTATATATTCTCTGTCTGTCATAATTCGTAAATCTATTCACCTAAACCGCAACGGCACTTACTCCTTCCGCAACGGCACCGAATCACAGGAAACGCTGCCGTTGTGGTGGTTCTGAACCGCCATCAGGGAGTGCTGCCTCCCGGAGGTACGCGCTTCGCGCTATCCCTCCCACGCCTGTCGGCGTGGGCCCCTCCCGTTCACGGAGCCACGGGCGGCTACGCCTCCGGGAGGCAGCACTCCCTGATGGCTCAAGCAATTATTCGCCGGCCAAGACTTGCGCGACTATCTCATCGACTGTGGAGCAAAAACACGGTATGGCCGCATCGGCAGCGGACATGAAGCCGCGGGAAGCCATCGTCTCGAAAAGTCCGCGCAAGCAGTCGTAATAACCGTCGGTATTGAGGATGAATACCGGCTTGGCGTGCTCCCGGAGCTGATGCCCCAGCAACCAGCAGAAGAGCTCGTGCATGGTGCCGTAGCTGCCGGGCAGGACGATGCAGGCCTGACTGAGCTCCGTCATCTTAGCCACACGGGACGCCAGGTCCGGAGTCTCTATCATCTCCGCCAGCCCCTGCGCCCGTACCTCTATCCGGCGGTCCTGCGATTCCTTCTTGCCCTTGAAATTCTTCGGGAAGACCCCGGTCACCCGACCGCCTGCCTGTATTGCCGCAGAAGCCATTGTCCACATTGTGCCTACAGAGGCTCCTCCGTAGACTATCTCCACGCCGGCCTGAGCCAGACGCCGTCCGAGCGCTGCCGCGTTCTCCGCATACACCGGCGAGTTTCCGGCCGCCGAACCGAGGTATATTGTAACCTTATGTATCATATCTTATAATAACTATTCTGAAATAACTCCGCTGCCGAGCATCTCCAGGTCCTGGGGAGCGTACCACACCGCAAACTGCCCGGGAGTAATGCCCCTCTGAGGCTCTTCGAAGACAATGTACATCCCGTCATCCAGGCAATGCAGGGCGGCCTGCTGCAGGGGCTGGCGGTAACGGACGCGGACCAGGCAGCGGCGCACCTCCCCGGGAGCCATCCGGAGGTCCCGGCGGATCCAGTGAACCTCGTCGGCATTGATCTTCAATGCCTTCCGCATAAGGCCCGGATGCTCGTGCCCCTCCCCTACGTAGATGGTATTGGTGGCAATGGATGTGTCGAGGATAAATATCGGTTCGCGGTGTCCTCCGATATTCAGGCCCTTGCGCTGGCCGATGGTGTAGTACTGGGCGCCGATGTGGGTGCCTATCTTCCTGCCGTCGCTCTCCCGGTAGTGGTAGGCGCGGGCGAGGGCCCTGACTTCCGACGGGCCGAGGGCGGTGATGTCCGCCGCATCAGGTTCAGACGTGGCAGCGGTGTACCCGGGATATTCCGCCCTGATATTGTCATAGAAATCCCGGAAAATCTCCACCACATTGCCCTCCCTCGACGCGAGCTTCTGCTGCAGGAACACCGGCAGGTCGACCTTCCCCACGAAGCAGATGCCCTGCGAATCCTTTTTCTCCGCGCTGGGCAGACCGGCCTCACGGGCCAGGCGGCGGACCTCCGGCTTTACGATGTCCCCTATCGGGAAGAGGGCGGCGGAGAGCTGTTCCTGGGTCAGCTGGCAGAGGAAGTAGCTCTGGTCCTTGTTGCCGTCAGCTCCGGCCAGGATGCGGTAGACGGGCTGTCCGTCCGGGCCGGCCGTCACGTCCTTGCGGCAGTAGTGTCCGGTGGCCACATAATCGGCCCCGAGGTCGCGGGCAGCTTTCAGGAAGGCGTCGAACTTGATCTCGCTGTTGCAGAGCACATCCGGATTGGGGGTGCGGCCCTTGGAATATTCCGAGAACATGTAGTCCACCACCCTGTGCCGGTAGGTGTCCGACAGGTCGATAAACTCGAAGGGTATGCCTATCTTCCGGGCCACCATCTCGGCCACCTTGCGGTCCTCCTCCCACTCGCATTCCCCGTGCAGGGTGCCGGTGACATCGTGCCAGTTCTGCATGAAGAGGGCGAACACGTCGTATCCGGCCCGGGCCAGCAGCAGAGCGGCCACCGAGGAATCCACTCCGCCGGAGAGGCCCACGGCTATTTTCTTACCCCTGAGATCATCTTTCAGTTCCATTCCTAAGCGTAGATTTTCAAAAATTCTGTGCAAATGTAGAAAATTTGGCGAAAATGTATATCTTTGCACTCGGGTAAGTCTTACACGACCAGCTCCCATCCAACCTCCCCAGGGCCGGAAGGCAGCAAGGACACGATGGTCGTAGCGGTGCGATGTAATCAGCTTACCCTTTTTTTTAAACAAGTACCCCTAATCCGCCGAACACCATGAGAACTATCACCCATCTTATCTGCATCTGTACCTCAGCCCTTCTGCTGGCCGCATCCTGCTCCCCGAAAGTTGACTCCGACGGCATCCGCGTCATAGACGCCGACCTGACCGGCAAGGAGATCACCGATATCAGCCTGACAGACCTGGACAAGACCGTTCTGGAATTTTCCGAGGAGAGCATTATCGGAGGCATCAAGGACCTGGTCTGCACTGACGACGGGGGCTACATCATAGCTTCGGGTACTGCGGGCAACTACCGTCTGATGCAGTTTGACCGAGACGGCCGGTATATCCGCGACATCAGCCACCAGGGCCGCGGACCTGGCGAGTACCTGAATATCACCTCCATCTTCCTGCTCGGGGACACCCTTAACGTAGGTTCGTTCCAGGGCTTCAACCACAGCCTGCAGCGCTACATCATCTCCCCCGACGGCTACTCCGTCATCCCCGGCACCGAAAGCGGCGACATAAAATATGGCATCATCTACATGACCGCCGTCTCCGACCTCCCCGGCAGATACATCGTCAAGCATATCTGGAACGGCACACCCGGATTCAGCACCCCGCTCTACGGCATATACGACAGGGAATGGAACGTAGTGGACACCTCCGAGGTTAAATTTCCCGCAGGAGGTTACAGCACCGCTTTCCCTTTCTCTCACGTGGACAGAAGCATATACATGGCCTTCATCGGTTCCGACACCATCTACAGGGCTGACGTAGACCGCATCACTCCGGCCATCATCTACGACTTCGGCCAGAGTGACCTGCCCGCCGACATCAAGTACAACTTCGCCAACCGCTTCGAGTACAACCGCTCGCATCCCGACGACAGTACGCACCTCTTCCACAACTGCTCGCTGATTTCCGAAAACAAGATCTACGCCTGCATGAGCACGGCCAGCTCGGTGCTGATAATGGTCAATGACCTGCGCAGCGGCAAATCCAAATTCTACCGCATACTCGGCGAGGACGGAGAACCCGCCGGTCTGTACTACATGTTCAATGCCCCCGACGGCAGGTCATACGGCATCTTCATGCCCTCCGGAGAGGACGGGCAGAATCCCGCCGTCTACGACATCTCACGCCTATAGGCCGTTGAAAATAAAGGGCAGAATATCCTCCACACAGGAAAATACTACAATACGGCTGAGGCCTCCCACGATGACACGGACGGGGGCCTCGGCTCTTTTCTGGGACTCGGCGAGGACCTGACGGCAGGCTCCGCAGGGCCAGGCCGGCTCGGGGAGCATCCGGCCGCCGCGACAGGCTGTTATGGCGATGGCCCTTACGGCCAGATGGGGATACTGCGCATGGGCCGCGAAAAGGGCGGTCCGCTCGGCGCAGAGGCCCGAGGGAAATGCCGAATTCTCCTGATTGGCCCCGGTGACCACCGTACCGTCCGAAAGGAGCACCGCCGCTCCCACATTGTACTTGGAATAAGGGGCATACGAGCCTTCCGTCGCCTCGACCGCCCTTTCCAGCAGCGTGCGGTCCGCCTCATCCATCTCCGCCATCGAGGCATATTCCTGATAATCTATCGTGAGTCTTTTCTGTGCCATGGCATCTATCATTTATTGCTTTGACGAGACAAATTTAACAATTCCGTCCCGAATTTTCTAAATTTGACTTCGTCATTTGTACTGTTGCACCTCGGCAAAGTAAATAAATTTCCTTCGCACTCGGTTTCTGCGTACATTTGTACTATGGATTGGGATTTTATCATACACTGTATACTGGCCGTGGGGCTGTCGGCGGCTCTGATTGCGCTGCTGGACAGCCGCATCAAGCTGAGGAAGGAGCGGCGGAAGACTTCGATGTTCTACGGCATATCCAGGGACCTGGAGGGGGACACGTGGAAGCAGAAGGACGTTATCGAGGAGCAGAACGGCACGATACTGGAGCAGGACAGCACCATAAGGGAGCAAATGCACGAGATTGAGAGCCTCGGGGCGGAACTGAAGGAGAGCAGGGCCATGGCCAGGATGCTGCTGGAACGCGGTCAGGACGGTCAGGGCAGACTCACCGCCTTCACCGAGCGGCTGCTGATGCTCATCGACGAGACAGCCAACGTCCACTACGAGAGCGCTTCCAGCCCCGCGACCCTCAGCCGCAGACTCAAGGAAACCCTTCAGACCGGACTCACCGGCCACGAGGCCATGGAGCAGATCGGCGGCCTAATCGAGACCTCCTACCCCGGCTTCCTCAGCGGACTCTTCGACGACTTTCCCTGGCTGACCGACGACGACCGCCTGCTCATCTGCCTGATGTGCTGCGGCCTCTCCCCCAACGCCGCCAGCATCATCCTCGACCGCGACCTCAACCGCCTCAACAAATGGAAGACATCCCTCGCCAGGCAGATGGGCCTCTCCACCCGCCTCTCCAAATACCTCAAGGACCGGCTGGCCTCCTGCCGCCGCGCATAACCTCACTGGAAGGCCTGTATACCACATCTTTAACTCTACCCCTTCCGAAGGAGTAGGGAAATGCCGGGATTTCGCCACCCTTTCCGAAGGAGTGAGGGGATGCCACGTACCTAAACAAAAAGGTGACGGGCAAACGGCACTTTCGCCGGCACCTTCCGGATGGGGTTCCCAGGCAGGGACGACGAGAGAGGCTTCTGGGGCAGGTCCACTTATAACGAATTCGAGAAGGTGGTGGAGAAAGGCCGTTTCACCCGTCACCTTCCGCAGGGCCGAAGGCAGGAATACTGACGGGGAACACACATAAATGCCACATATACGTGAGGAGAAAAAACTTCCGCAATGGCATAGATTGTGGCTGAAAATCAGGGGCTGCCGTTTAGAAAAAACTTCCGGGGCTTGCCAGGCGGGAAAACGGTACTTAATTTTGCGGCCGCCTGCTGCAGGCATACAACTGGCAAACAGCTGACGACAGCAGACAGACAATGAACAGAGAACGAACAAACTGCGAAATGAAAGCGAAATGAAAGTGTACAGAGGGTGAACAAACAACGAACACATAGTGAACAGACAACAAACAACAGACAGCTAACAGCTGACGACAGCGACCAGAAAACAGACAGCAGACAACAGACAGCTAATAGCCGACGACAGCGAGCAGAAAACAAACAGCAAA